>CAKSKO010000022.1 GCA_934465125.1 uncultured Eubacteriales bacterium | reverse complement strand
GTTATATGTTGGATTGTATTAATTTACCAATCAAAACAATGTAAAATCGGTATATAGGCAAAGCTGCACAACCTATTTTTACTCCTACCAAGTAAAACAGTAAATCGTTAGGCATACTCTAATACCTTACAAGGATATTACAAGCAGATACACATAGAGCGTTGGCAGCTAAGTATAAAAAACTCTGCCAATTTCTTTTTTCTTCTTAGAGTAATCTTTACAAAGCTGCTTGCTATCCTGATGGAAGCAGAGGCCTTGTAGGTAAAAATGATGTGAGATTACCTGTTTTGGTAATCAGCAGTTACCATTGGATCTACATTCTCCGCCAATTTTCAGAGAATAGGAGGAAACGACGGTACGCCTATTTTCGTTATAGTTTCCACTATTGTGAGTACAGCGCTCTATATTTCCTTGATTGGCTGTTTGTATTTCCACTGCAAAAGGATTAGATTTGAGGTTTTCTCTGTGGAGAGCCACATCAAAAACTTGAAACAACACATCCACAAAAAAACCTCTTATTAGGAAACCAAAGCCTAACAAGAGGTTTTTTATAGCAACATAAGCGTACTTACATGCTTTCTTTCAAAATATCAATCACTTCATCTTTTGACAACACCTTATATCCACCATGCATAATGAATGTACCATTTGCAATGCCGTCAAGCATATCTTCGGTAACGCCCAAGTCTTTGATGTTCATAACAAGACCAAGTTCTCGCATCCACGCTTCCATAGAGGAAAGTCCATCGGCGGCAATCTGTTCGTCTGTTTTGGTGTCGGCGTCAATATCCCACACATTTCTTGCGAAACGCACAAATTTTGGAAGGCCGTAAGGACATATATAACGGTAATATGCAAGTGAAACAGCCGACAAAGTCATTCCGTGAGTAGCGTTCGTGTAAGCGCCTACGGATTGACCAATCATATGAACCATCCAGTCTGTTGGTTTGCCTTTGGCTATCAGCGTGTTCAACGCCCAAGTAGCTGTCCACATAATATTACTGCGCGCTTCATAGTTTGTAGGATTTTGAATAGCGATACGACTTGCGTGAATCAATGAATTCATCAGACCTTCCGCAATGTAATCTGAAGTACTGTCGTCCTCGCCCGAAAAATACTGTTCACAAATGTGGTTGAAAATATCGTAAATGCCGGCAACCATTTGAGATTTTGGCAAGGTATAGGTAAACACGGGGTTTAGGATAGCAAATTTCGGAAATACATTTTCTCCGAAAACATGACCGATTTTTAGCTTTTGCTCGTGGTTTGTAATGACTGCACCGCCGTTCATTTCAGAGCCTGTTCCTACCATTGTCAAAACACATCCGACAGGAATTATTTTATTGTGCACATCTTCCATACGCAGATAATACGTTTCCCAAGGATCGTCCTTACAGTAAACGGATACCGAAACTGCCTTTGCATAGTCGCAAACAGAACCGCCGCCTACGGCGAGTATCAAATCTACTCTGTTCTCCCTTGCAATTTTACATCCTTCGTAAAGTTTTTCTACGGTTGGGTTCGGCATTACGCCACTATCCTCAAAAACCGTTTTCCCACTTGCTTCTAAAATAGCGATAATTTTATCGTAAATCCCGTTCTTCTTTATGGAACCGCCACCATAGCAGAGCATAATTTTTTCGCCATATTTTTTAAGTTCTTCTGAAAGATATTTTAGCGAGTCTTCGCCAAAATACAACTTGGTTGGGTTACTGAAACTAAAATTTCCTAACATAAAATTCATCCTCCTGTTATTTGATTTCAAAAGTAACTGTGATAGTATCATTGCCGAGTGTTTCTGTAAGGCTTTCTGGGTGATCGACTCTGCCTATTTTAGTATAACTGTATGAAGGCTTAAAATCCTCATAAAACAGCACGATACGATCTGAGCCATAAAGCATTCAGTCGTTCTTTGTTATTTTGCTCACGTTTGTTGCGGCGGTAGGCAAACAGTTATCAAGGTAATAGTATTTCTCATTACTGTTTAATTCGTTTCTATCAAGTGTGAGCGGTAACAATTCGGCGAAGGCTTTGGCAGTTTTGTTGTCATAAAGGCTTGCTGTAAAAGTTTTTCCGTTTACTATCAATTCAATGCTTTTATAGTATTTTCTTCCTAGCTTTCTGGCGCAGAAGAATCAGATGCATTATCGTTTGTTATTTCAAAACGTTCAAAAAACACCTTACAGCAAAGAAAAACTGTAAAAATCGCACCTAAATATAACATTTGAAGCACTTGATGAAAAATCGAAGGAGATAAAGAATAGCCGGAACACTTGCCTAAAAGACGCAGTTCGTAGATTTTGCTGACCGCTTCGGCGGTAAGCTCGTCTATAGTCCATAACAACGAAAAAAGCACTCTGATAACAATGTTAGGATCAATATTTACTTTATTGCTATCAGATTATTTGATATTCCGACAAAACAGCAACTTTTAAAAACCATAGAGAAACTGAGAAAGCAAAAGGGACTTACACAAAAACTCGCATAAAAGAAGAGGGCGTAACCCGTTTTTCTAAAATACGTTCTTATTAGCGCTCAACGAATCCTGACAGTGTTTTTTATTATGCTTCAGCGCGGTTTATTGCTGTGAGGACGCCTCTGATAGAAGCTAAATTGATATTGTGCGCTGTCCCAACACCAAAAACTGGTGTTCCATCCGGCTTCTTCAGGCCAATATATGCGATTGCTTTGGAATCAGAACCAGAAGTTGCAGCATGTTCACTATACGTTAAAAATTCATAACCGTTCATTCCTACCTTCTTTAATCCGTTAAAAAAAGCATCAACAGGA
Organism: uncultured Eubacteriales bacterium; assembly: GCA_934465125.1. Lineage (GTDB taxonomy): Bacteria > Bacillota > Clostridia > Oscillospirales > Acutalibacteraceae > CAKSKO01. Next base: position 7,582 of record CAKSKO010000022.1, on the reverse strand, counting down.
CCATTTCCGATTCCGTCGATCGGCAGGGCCTCGTGATCTGTCTCGATCGTCCCCTGAAAATGAACATGGTTCCCGTTTTGGTTGGAATCCTCAAAAACGCGGTGAGAAACCAACCGGTACTTCTCTGGGACTTCTATATAATTTTTCGTAAACACCTCGAATAACTCGTCAGAAGAAAGTTCCCTCCCAATTTTGTCGCATTCTGCTTTGACGAGTGCCCCAAATTCAGGGTGCATTGCTTTTGGGAGGTCAAACCCAAATGTCTGCTGCATGACGAACGCAGCGCCTCCTTTTCCAGATTGAGAATTAATTCTGATAATCGGCTCATACTGTCGCCCAACGTCCGCAGGATCGATCGGAAGATAAGGAACCTCCCAGAATTCGGATCCGGACTCCTTCATGTACTGTGTTCCTTTGTTGATCGCATCCTGGTGAGATCCGGAAAACGCGGTAAAGACTAGTTCCCCGACGTACGGTTGGCGTTCGTGGATATGCATCTTTGTGCAGTGCTCATAAAGTTTGCGATAGGATGGAAGATCACTGAAATCAAGATTGGGATCTACCCCTTGGGTGAATAGATTGAGTCCCATCGTAACAATATCAAGATTTCCGGTTCGCTCTCCATTTCCAAAAAGCGTTCCTTCAACCCGCTCGGCTCCAGCTAAAACAGCAAGTTCCGCTGCAGCGACGCCGGTTCCTCGGTCGTTATGAGGATGGACGCTGATGATCGCGCTTTCTCGATTCTTTAAATGGCGGATGAAATATTCGACTTGATCGGCATAGGTATTCGCAGTACACATCTCCACGGTATTTGGTAAATTTAAAATCACCTTATTTTCTTTTGTAGAGCCGAGTGCTACCATCACTTCCTCACAGATCCTCACAGCGTTATCCATCTCTGTTCCCGAGAAGCTTTCGGGGGAATACTCAAACCGAATCTTGGTATCGCCTTCGAACTGCTCTGTCAGTTCGTAAATCAGCTTAGCTCCTGAAACCGCAATGTCAATAATCCCCTGCATATCCTTTTGAAAGACTACCTTGCGCTGCAAAGTAGAAGTGGAATTATAAAAATGAACGATCACATTTTTAGCTCCCTTAATCGCGTCGAACGTTTTGCGAATCAAATGCTCTCTTGCCTGCACAAGAACCTGAATGGTGACATCCTCTGGGATATGACCGCCTTCGATCAATTCGCGGCAGATTTCATATTCTGTTTCAGAAGCTGAAGGAAATCCCACCTCGATTTCCTTGAAACCCATATCGCAGAGCGCATGAAAAAATTCCAGTTTTTCTGATAAATTCATCGGGTCAACAAGCGCCTGGTTTCCATCTCTTAGATCAACGCTGCACCAAATCGGCGCCTTATCTATAACACGATTCGGCCACTGACGATTCGGAAGTGAAATTTGTTTAAAAGGAATATATTTTTGATACGATGGTTTCATGGAATTCTCCTCCTTAAAATCGAATAGAATAGGAAAGCCCGCCCCATGCGAGGGACGGGCATAAACTGTTTGTGGTACTACCCTGATTCAGACGCAAAAGCACTCTTTCAGCTTGCAATAAGGCCTTGGTCAATAACGCGGCCAAACAATCTGCCCGAATATCATTCAGGCAAACAACTTCAGAATAAGAGATACAAACAGTCCCTGACATCGGCTTACACCAACCGCCGATTCTCTTTAATTGAAAGGATAATGTCTTATTCCCTTCACAGTATTTCTATAATTACTGCTATTATATGCAAACAAAAAATGATTGTCAAGGGGGATTCTATCTAACAATTCCTGCCAAAATGAGAATACGATTAGATTGCTTAGAATATTATTTTATGATACAATAAAACAATTAAAATCTAGCAGGTGAAAATATGGACTACACATTTTCTAATAAAGTAACAGAGTTACAACCATCCGCGATTCGGGAGATTTTTAAATATGCTTCAGATCCTTCAGTGATCTCTCTTTCAGCAGGGAATCCAGCACCAGAAGCTTTTCCGAAAAAAGAGATCGGTGAGATATCGGAAAAAATTTTCTCAGAAGATCCTGTTGCAGCGTTGCAATATAGCATTACAGAGGGCTATTTGCCGCTTCGTAACAGGATAAAAGCCTATATGAAAGAAAAACATCAATCCTATCGAGACGGCGACGATCTGATTATTACGTCTGGGGCGCAGCAGGTGATGGATCTGGCGACAAAGACGCTTGTAGACGAGGGAGACGTCGTATTGTGTGAGTCTCCGAGTTTTATCAATTCACTCAATACCTTTCGCTCTTATGGTGCAAAGTTGGTTGGCGTTCCAGTAGAAAAAGACGGCGTCAATTTAGAAAAGCTTGAAACGGCTCTTCAGACGGAAAAGAAGGTAAGGTTTCTCTATACGATTCCAAACTTTCAGAATCCATCTGGAGTTACGATGAGTTTAGAAAAACGAAAGGCTATTTATGAGCTTGCCAAACGATACCGCATCTTGATTATAGAGGATAATCCCTACGGGGATCTGCGGTTTTCTGGAGAAGATATCCCAATGATCAAATCGTTCGATCAAGACGGGATTGTGATCTACGCAGGGAGCTTTTCGAAGGTGCTCTCTCCCGGGCTGCGGGTGGGGTTTGCGATCGCGCCTTCTGCAATCATTCAGAAGATGGTTGTTTGTAAACAGGGGCAGGATGTCCATACGGGCACCTGGGCGCAGATGGTGACGGAAGCGTTTATGAGAGACTATGATTTTGAAAGTCATCTTCAAAGGCTGCGAAAATTATACCGGAACAAAGCGAGCCTTGCGATGAGGCTATTGGATCAATACCTTTGCCCGGAGATTTCCTATCAGCCGATTGAGGGGGGATTGTTTTTATGGTGCTGTTTGCCGAAATCCATTCCAACGCTAGAATTTTGCAAACGAGCAGTGAAAAATAAGGTTTGCGTTGTTCCGGGGAACGCGTTTTTAACAGACGAGGCGGAACCCTGTTCATCATTCCGGATCAATTTTTCAACCCCGACGGATGAACAATTGGAGATAGGAATTAAGCGATTAAGAACAACGCTCGATCAAATGCGATAGAGAAAAATGGGGGAGACTTATGGAAAAAGTAGAAAAGGCAGAACAGAAGAAAGTAATTTTCAGCGCGATTCAACCGAGTGGAACAATAACGCTCGGAAACTATTTGGGAGCGCTTCGCAATTGGATCAAGCTGCAGGATGAATTTTCGTGTATTTTTGCATTGGCAGATTTACATACGATCACTGTTCGGCAGGATGCTAAAGTGTTTCGGAAAAATGCGCTCGAAGCGTATGCGCTCTTGCTGGCGTGTGGGATCGATACAAAGAAAAGCTTATTTTTTATCCAAAGCCAAGTCCCGGCACACGCGGAGCTTGCGTGGATTTTGAACTGCTACACGCAGTTTGGAGAATTATCGCGCATGACGCAGTTTAAAGATAAATCCCAGCGCCATGCCGACAATATCAACGCGGGCTTGTTTACGTATCCGAGCTTGATGGCGGCGGATATTCTTTTGTATCAGGCAGATATGGTGCCAGTGGGAGCCGACCAAAAACAACATCTGGAGCTAACACGAAACATCGCGGCGCGTTTTAACGGAATTTACGGCGAAACCTTCCGGGTTCCGGAGCCGTATATCCCGAAAGCGGGGGCGAGGGTGATGTCTTTGCAGGACCCGACGAAAAAGATGTCGAAATCGGAACCGAACGCGAATTCATTCGTCGCGGTGCTCGATTCCCCCGACGTCATTCTCAAAAAGTTTAAGCGCGCCGTTACCGATTCTGAAGCGCTCGTGCAGTACCGCGAGGGAAAAGACGGCATCAACAATCTAATAGGGATTTACTCTTCGGTAACCGGGAAAACAAACGAGCAGATCGAAGGGGAGTTTGCCGGGAAGGGGTACGGCGACTTTAAAACAGCGGTTGCCGAAGCGGTGATAGAAGAGTTGCGGCCGATTCAAAAGCGGTTCAAAGAATTGATAGAGGATAAGGTGTATCTCGAGGAGTGCTACACAGCATCCGCAAAAGAGGCGATGAAACTCTCGGAGCGGACGCTTAGAAAAGTAATGAAAAAGGTAGGATTTCTCAAAAGAGCGTTTTAAAAAAGGACTGTCGGATAAAACCGGCAGTCCTTTTTTGGATGGTTTAGGAATCTTTGCTTTTCGGGTATGGGGTTTTAACATCTGTTCTCCCCACAAGATAATCTAACGAAACGTGATAGAACTCTGCAATATTGACTAAAATCTCTAATTTAGGTTCTCGCGTTGTTAACTCATAATTTTGATAGGTCTTTTCGCCAATATCGCAATATATTGCAACCTCACGTTGCGTGAATCTTTTTTCTGTTCTGCATTGTTTTAAACGTTTTGCTAAGATATCTCTCATATTCTATCACCTACAATTGTTATTGACACAACAAGTATAGTGGGATAGAATAAAGGATATACCAACGATTGTGGGCGAAACGGATTAAAATTCCACCAATGAGTGGAATTTAAGGGTATTTTCCTGAAAAGAAAGGAGGAAGGAATGATATGGCGAAGGTATATTGCGAGAATGAGTTTTGTATTTACTGGAAAAAAGGCGAATGCATCTGCAGGGAGATTGGTTTAAATGCAATGGGAAATTGTGAAACAGGGATCCACGTTACCGTCCCCGAAGAAATCCTATTAAAAAAACGCGAAGACATGCTCGAGAAAATCCATCTCAATAAATAGAAAAAGAAAAGGGAACTGCTGTTTTTTACGCGGCAAGGGAACACGCATAAGTGAAGGGAAAGGGTACTTCCCTGAAAAGAAAGGAAAGGAGAAAAGGATGATATGGCGAAAGTGAATTGTCAGAACGAGTTTTGTGCTTTTTGGAAGAAGTACAAGTGTACCTGCGACGAAGTGTGTCTGAATATAATGGGTAATTGTAAAATAGGGGTCAACATTACATTCCCGGAAAAAATTTTAGATCAAAAACGCAAACAAGTGCTAAAAATGGCCGGCCTCGATGAGTAAAAAACTGTCTATGAAAAGACGCTTCCTGTACAAATAAAAGGACTGTCGATTCCATTCGACAGTCCTTTCTTATGTTCATGATTTTTCGCTTTGGGCAATCCGCCAATAAGTAAGGTAGGAAGAAGATCTGAGTGCTGCAATCTCTAAATCTTTCTTTATGTAAAAAATGCCTTTACTATCACAATTACACCGAGCACAATCAATATCGTACCAAATATTTTATTCATCAGATCAGCCCGATAGGATTTTGCTTTTTTCTTTAAAATATATGTTACGCCAACGAGGATAATCCACCAAATATATGTCCCGATAAATACGCCTATCACTACTAAAATTTTGTGCAAACTATCAACTGCACTTGAAATATTAAAGTATGAAAACGCAAATAGAAACGCGATAACTGCTACAGGATTCGTTATAGTTATAAAAAAGGACGAGAAAAACATTTTAGCGCCATTGAATGCGGAAAAACTTTGTTTTACAGGCTCATTGCATTTCCGCATTGTCTGAATACCCATAATAATGATGATACATCCGCCGATGATATCAATAAACATTTGATACTTTAAAAGAAAATCCAGAATGAATGTCAATCCAAAGATTCCAACGCAAGCATAAAGGCAATCAGCAACCGATGAGCCTAACCCGGTTAAAAGACCGGATTTTACCCCTTCATTCGACGTCCTTTGCACTGTCAGAGCACCAACCGCTCCCACAGGAAAGCTAATGATAAGCCCTATTAAAGTACCGCATAAAAATAATTCTATCATTTTTGATTTTTATTTTCTAACGCCGTTAAACTGCTTAAGCGGATTTGTGTTTTAATTCTCCAACTGATACTCGCGGAACATCGATCAGCTGTTTTTTTCCTGTAATTGGGTTTGGTGCAATCTCGTCTACAAATCTTATAGAGAACTTAACATATTCTAATCCTTTTTCTTTTAAAACATCGTCCATAAGTTTTAAAACTTCATTACGAACATACTCAATATCGGCTGTTTTTGTAGTTTCAGCCAGCATTTCAAGAGAGTTTTTAGACAATGGTCTGAACTGATAATCACTTAAGCCCTTAATACAAAAACTATCTATTGCCAATGGGTGCAGAAAGTCAATCACACCTTTATCATTCTTAAACCATAAAACATCTTCGGTTCGTCCTAAAAGCCCGACCGCTTTTGTAAATTGACACTCGCTCTTCTTATCCGGCTCTTGTAATGAAATCGTATCTGTTAACTCATATCTAATCAATGGTTGTGAAAAATTATACAAAGCTGTTAAATACGTCTTACCATTTTCTACTTCAATCACATTTAAATCGTCGAATAAAAACATTCCTTCTTCTGAGTCGGATTCTACCCCCAGAGCAAGAGATTCGCTGGCTCCATAAAAATTGATAACCTTAGAATGAAATACCTTTTCAAAATAATTCCTTAAGCTTGCCCCCAGAGGTTCCGCACAAGAAACTACACGAAAAACATCTAGTGATATATTGCCTTTTTCAACGATTCCGGCGAGAATTTTAATTGCTGAGGGATATCCTATAATCATATTAGGATTAAACTCTCTAATACGTTTACTCCACTCCGGAAGGGGAGTGTTTACATCTAAATATAATTTTTTCCCTCCTGCGCCATCAACTCCGCTGCCAACCAGCATGGCGCCGCCAACGCGTTGTTCTGTTGCTGCTACATACAAAATACGTAGCCCTTTCGCTGCTCGACAAAGAATCTGCGTAGTGCTCATTTCCCAACAAGCTGCACGAATCACAGCAGCGATTAGAATATTCCAAGCCGACTCATCATAGGCAAAATATCGTGGCGTTCCTGTACTCCCGGAAGAGTGTACAATGTGATATTTGTTTTGAAATAACTTACTGTGATCCATTTCTGTTTTATCAAATCGTTGCAACTCTTCTTGATGCAAATCAGGTTGCGTTGAAATTTCATCAAAGTGTTCAAACAAAATAGTTTTATTAATCGACGGAAAGCTTGAAAGAGGTAATGTCGAAATAGAATCTTTATCAATTCCATTTTCTTCAAAGGTTCTTCTATAATATGCAGAATGATCAAAAGCATATTGAAGTAATTTACGTAATTTTTTATCTTGTTCGAGTTGTAACTGCTCTTTGCTTTTTTTTGTGTTTTTATTAAGCTTATTTAGTAAAAACATTGTTTTTAAAATGCCCATTTTATCTCCTTTTTTACAATTCATCTCTTACGTCTAACATAAAAATTCTAACTCAAATTATTAACAAAAACAAGCATTTGCTGAAAGATTGGAGAAAGGCATAATATAACAAAACAACGGAAAACTTTCCATGTAAAGAAAAACAAAATGAGTATAAAAATTGAATAGATAAAGCATGGAGTATTTGCGAAAATATGTGTATACTAAAATAAATATTTAAGTTTTGTGTTTTTGGATCAGATGCAAACGTACATATAACGAAGTCTATCAAAATTATAGGAAATTGTGAAACAGGAGCCTACGTTACCATCCCTGAAAAGCTCCTCTCAAAAAACGTGAAAACATGCTCGAAAGAATCAATTTCAATGAATCAAAAATAGTAAAGGGGACTGCCGAAA
>CAKSKO010000021.1 GCA_934465125.1 uncultured Eubacteriales bacterium | reverse complement strand
GTAGAGCAGATCAATTTTTGTGCTTGGGAGCGCGGCTGGAACGGAGATGATTTTGCGGCGATTGGAGTTCGTGGTGACCATTTTAATGGGGATCAAATCAGTTTTTTGATTCGAAACGGCTGGAAAGGAGGTGACTTGGTGGAGCTTGGCGTTCCTGGTAACCGATTTAGTGAAACCAACATCGAGCATGCGCTTGACCAAGGCTGGACAGTAAAGAACTTTCAGGTGCTTGGCGTTCGTGGCTTTAATGCAACCAACATTGATCATGCGCTTGAACACGGCTGGAAAGGAGCTGACTTTCAGGCGGTTGGCGTTCGTGGTAACCGATTTGATATAAACAACATCGATCATGCGCTTGACCAAGGCTGGACAGTAGATGACTTTGTGGCGGTTGGCGTTCCTGGCGACTATTTTGACCTTCACATCGGTCGTTTGCTTCGAAACGGCTGGACAGTAGCTGACTTTCAGGCGCTTCACGTTCCTGGCAACTGTTTTAATGGGAGCAACATCTGGAGTGCGCTTGAACAAGGCTGGACAGTAGCTGACTTTGTGGCGCTTGGCGTTCCTGGCGACTGTTTTAATGGGCGGCTCAACTACCAGCTTGTGATTACGTACGGATGGAAAGGAGCTGACTTTCAGGCGCTTCACGTTCCTGGCGACCATTTTGATCGGCAGTTCAAGAGTCTTTTGATTCGAGAAGGCTGGACAGTAGATGACTTTCAGGCGGTTGGCATTCGTGGCGACCATTTTGATTGGAACTGCATCCATAGTGCGCTTACTTGCGGCTGGACAGTAGATGACTTTGTGGCGCTTGACGTTCGTGGTGACTATTTTAGTAAACTCGAAATCGATCATGCGCTTAAGCACGGCTGGACAGTAGATGACTTTGTGGCGCTTGGCGTTCGTGGTGACCAATTTGATGCATGCAACATCAATCTTGCGATTAGGTTCGGCTGGACAGATGAGGACTTTGAGGCGCTTGGCATTAGAAGGTGACCATGAAACTTAAAAGCTTGCACAGCGGGCGTTGTATGAAGAATGGCCGGAAGGGGGATGAGTTTTAAGAGTTGGGTGTTTAGTTTCGTATTCAGCCAAAACAATTTTCAGAAAAACCTCAACCTGTTTGGAGATTATACCGTCCATTGCTTTGCAGGGAAAATATCCTAAGAGACTTTTTGAATGCGTAATTGTATAACATTAGGGTCGGGTGGCTCTGCGCAGGATATGAAACTTTCGTGATTTTTTGTGTATCAAAAGAAAACCTATTGATACACAGGGCAAATCATAGAATAAATATATTGGTAATTTTTTGATAAAGGGGTGTTTTAATACAGTACCTTTTTATCTGTTTATTAAGAGAAATTCTGTGAATGGTAGACAAAGAGTGAAAACTTGAATAAAAAGGGCTGCCCAATGGCGGCTCTTTTTTATTTTTGCGATTTTGATAAAATGAAATATTCGTCTGATTTTTTATTCTGATACGATATCGAATAACGCGTTGGCGAGCAACCAATTTTGCCGGAACGGGCGCATAATGTTCCAGTACCCAGCGCCGCGGAATCCATATTCAGAAATGGTACGGAGCTTTTCGTTGATGCTGCGAACGTCTTCGAACCAAACGATATGGGAAAGTCCGTTTTTTGTATACTCAAAGTAGGGAGACATCGCGGTTAGATCGAATTTGATCTGCGCATTATTTTGGAATGCAATCTCTACTGCCTGCACATTTCCGATTAAAGTAGCTCTTGTTGTCCCCTTGACAAAGGGTAAAATCCAGTCGTACCCGTAATTCGGGATCCCCATATCAATTTTTTCTCTGGGGATCTGGGTAACAGCGTAATCGAGCACCTCACGGACCTTATTGATCGGTGCGACAGCCATCGGAGGACCATAAGTATATCCCCATTCATAAGTCATCAGCAGCACGCTGTTGGCGCTTTGCCCCAATTTTTGATAATCCATTCCGGCATAGAGAAGTTCTTCTTGTTCAGACGATATTTTTGGCGCAAGTGCTACAGATACCCCATACCCTTCTCGATTCATTGCGGTAGTCAGCTCCGAGACAAAAGACGCATAAGCGTCTTTATCCTCTGGCAAAATATATTCGAAATCGACGTCGACCCCGGAGTATCCCTTACTGCGGACAGTTTCAAGTAAATTGCCAATGAGAGTTTGGCGGGCGGAAGGGTCATTTGCAATTGCGCTGACAAGCCGGTTATTAAATTTCCCTTCTTGATCCAACGGCGTCAGTACCAGAATTGGTGAGACTCCGAAGGTCTCTGCAGATTCTATTAGCGCATTGTCTTCCAGTGGGACCAGTTCTCCGGAGGTTGTAAATCCATAGGAAAATAAAAGCAGACGTGTGAGATAAGGAAGGGTTTCCCTAAGAACAGGTTGTTCAATATACGGGTATGCATAACCGCCGATATTCAGTGTTCCGAGCTTATCATCGGTGTAGTGGATGATCAAGAATGACCCGGGTTCTAAGTATCTGTTTGTAATGAGATAAGGGTTATTTCTGATAATATCCATAACAGAGACGCTATAGGAGTTTGCAATGGAGTAAAGAGTTTCATTTTCCTGCACGCGATGAACTGTTTCTGGAAATAAGACTAACAGTGATTGCCCAATTACAAGATTGTTTGGATGAGAAAGCTGATTGTCAAAAATAAATCGTCTTGGGGAAACACCGTACTGATTTGCAATCGTATAAGCTGTTTCACCGCTTTTTACTACATGAATTATCATGGATTACACCATCCTCTCGCGCTCCCAATATATGATTTTACTACAAAAAATAGAATGAATTTATGGAAAGTGAGAGATTAAATTTTTTAAATGATATCTTCTTCTGGTAAATAAAAGTAGTGAAGATAAGAATGATATAAGCGGGTATACAAGCAGAAAAAATTTGCAGAAGTTACAGGGAGTATGCGATTTCTTGTAGGATGGGAGTTCGTTCGATTGACAAAGAACAAAAAATCTGTTAAATCTATAAGGAGTGAATTTAGTTAAAAATTTTTAAGTGTTTTATGAGGAGAATAAAAATGAGCACATTTGAAAAAGTACAAGAGATTATTGTTGAGACATTTAACTGTGATTTAGAAGAAGTAACGCTTCAAGCAAATTTATCAGAAGATCTTGGAGCAGACTCGCTAGACGCGGTGGAACTAAGCATGGCAATTGAAGAGGAATTCTCGATAACAATTGATGACAATAATATGGCGGAGTTTAAAACGGTGAAGGATATTGTTTCGTTTATTGATTCTCAGAAATAAGATGTGATAGAAATGTGGAGGGAGGAAGTAAGATGAAAATAGACGATATCAAAGAACTAATCAAAGCGTTTGACGCATCGTCGGTGACTTCTTTTTGTATGAAGGATGAAAATGGGAAGATTGAACTAAAGAAAGATACTGTCGAGAGAGTAATTGTAGGGCCGACGATGAAAGAAGAACTCGACTGTTTTCCTGTTATCAAACAAGAAGATGAAAACGAAACGAACCCGTCTACCGGAGAAATCGTCACATCACCGATTGTCGGAGTTGCGTATCGGGCGCCTGAACCAGGGGCCGCGCCGTTCGTATCGGTTGGGCAAACTGTAAAAAAGGGTCAGAAGCTTTGTGTGATTGAAGCGATGAAGATGTTTCATGATATAACAGCTCCCCGGAACGGTACGATTTTATCGATTTTGTTTGAAGACGGAGATTTAACCGAATTTGGAAAACCTCTGTTTGAAATTGGAGAGTAAGCTATGCTGAAACGAATTTTAGTTGCAAACCGCGGAGAAATAGCTGTTCGCATCATTAGGGCATGCCGCGAAATGAATATTGAAACGGTGGCTGTTTATTCTTTAGCCGATAAAGACGCACTGCATGTAAAATTGGCAAATGAAGCTGTTTGTATTGGACCTGCAAAGACTGCAGACAGTTACCTTAATATGCAGAATATCATTACTGCAGCGCTCAAAACCAATTGTGATGGGGTCCATCCGGGGTTTGGTTTGTTGTCTGAAAACGCAGCGTTTGCAGATATTTTAAAAAAATGTGGTATCCATTTTATTGGTCCGAGCGCCAAAGTGATTAAGATGATGGGCGATAAATCAACAGCCAGAGAAATGATGCTCGAAAATGGGGTGCCGGTTGTACCGGGGTCTAATGGGATTGTCGAGTCTGCCGATCAAGCAGAGAAAATAGCAGAGAAAATCGGATATCCAGTTTTGATTAAAGCAACAGCCGGCGGCGGTGGACGAGGAATGCGCATTGCTTATACGAGGGACGATTTACAGTATGCGTACCAAACAGCTAAGAGTGAGGCAAAGTCTTGTTTCGGAAATGACAGCGTTTACTTAGAAAAGTTAATAGAAAACCCAAAGCATATTGAATTTCAGATCTTGGCGGATACCCACGGAAATGTGATTCATCTGGGAGAACGGGAGTGTTCTATCCAACGAAAGAATCAAAAGCTAATCGAGGAGTCCCCCTCGAAAGCAATCGATGATAAGATGCGAGATAAAATGGGGAAGGCCGCTGTTTTAGCGGCTAAGGCTTCTGGATATACAAATGCCGGGACGGTTGAATTTGTTGTAGATCAGAATGAGAATTTTTATTTTATTGAGATGAATACAAGGATTCAGGTCGAACATGCGGTAACGGAGATGGTAACAGGGATCGATATCGTCAGAGAACAGATTCGAATTGCGTCGGGTCTTGCGCTTGATTATAAGCAGGAGGACGTCAAGCTTTCCGGACATGCCATCGAATGCAGAATCAATGCGGAAGACCCGCTTCATGGGTTTATACCGTGCCCTGGAACAGTAAACTTTCTGCATCTTCCGGGTGGATATAACGTTCGTGTTGATACCGCGCTTTTTGCAGGGTATCAAATCAGCCCGCATTATGATTCGATGGTAGCAAAAATTATTGTTAAAGGGACAACAAGAATGCAGGCGATTTATCGGATGCGCCGTGCACTCGAGGAATTTTTAATTGATGGCGTTAAAACGAATCACGGACTGCTTTACTTGATTTTACACAACTTCGATTTCGTCAAAGGAAGATACGACACTGGATTTATCGAAAAACACAGCGAAGAGCTGTTGTCGGAAGATACGATCCGTTCTGCAATTTTGTAAAGGAAGGCGGATACTATGGATTCAATTTTTTCTCAGCGTAAGGGTGCGCTTGAGTTGCTCAAGAGTTTGCGGCCTCAGAAAGTCAACCAAAAGTCGATTGATCCGCCTGAAGGTTTATTTGTTCGGTGCGATGGATGCCATACCGGCCATCCGAAGTCTATTTTAAAAGATAATTGTTATGTTTGCCCGAAATGCGGAAATCATTTAAAAATTGGAGCGCATACGAGATTTTCGATGATTTTTGATGACGGGAACTATAAGGAAGTTTTAAAAAAGACGGTAAGATACAATCCGATCTCCTTTCCGGAGTATGAAAAGAAACTCGAAGGCTTATCGAAAAAAAGCGGTCTGAGCGAGGCGGCGGTTACAGCGGTTGGTATGATTTCAGGCAAAAAAACGGTTGTATCGGTTCTTGACTGCTCCTTCTTAATGGGAAGTATGGGCTCTGTTGTTGGGGAAAAGATTACCCAAAGCGTCGAATACGCGAAAAAAAATAAGTTACCGCTGATTATTTTTTCAGCAAGCGGTGGGGCTAGAATGCAGGAAGGAATTTTTTCTCTGATGCAGATGGCAAAGACTTCAGCGGCACTCAAGCGGTTTTCCGATGAAGGAGGATTTTATCTCTCGTATCTTACAAATCCAACAACAGGTGGAGTAACAGCGAGCTTTGCAAGTTTAGGAGATATTATCTTAGCAGAGCCAGGAGCGCTGATCGGATTTGCAGGACCAAGAGTAATTGAGCAGACAATCCATCAAAAACTCCCAGAAGGCTTTCAAAGAGCGGAGTTTGTTTTGGAGCATGGATTCGTTGATCATATCGTTTCGCGAAAAGAAATGAGAGAGACGATTGCGAGACTATTAAATTTTCACACGAATGGGCGGTGAACAAGTTGAACAATAACCGGTTCCGGTTTTTAAATAATAGAAATTTAACCCCGCAAGAACGTGTCGCATTGGCAAGACATCCTAAGCGCCCGAACATCAGGCAGTATATCGATGCGATGTTCTCGGATTTCTTTGAGTTGCATGGCGACAGGGCGTTTGGCGACGACCACGCGATCGTTGGCGGAATCGCGACATTTTGCGAGATCCCCGTTACAATTGTCGGCCACCAAAAGGGAAGAAACCTTGACGAGAATATAAACTGTAATTTTGGAATGCCGAACCCAGAAGGGTACAGAAAGGCGCTACGTCTTTTTAAACAGGCCGAAAAATTTAAGCGCCCAATCATTACGTTTATCGATACGCCGGGCGCGTATCCCGGGATGGAGGCTGAAGAACGCGGGCAGGGCGAAGCGATCGCGAAAAACCTTTTTGAGATGAGTGCGCTTACTGTTCCGATTGTATCAATTGTAATTGGAGAAGGTGGAAGCGGTGGTGCTCTGGCGCTGGGCGTTGCCGACAGGATGATCATGCTCGAAAATTCGATTTATTCTGTCTTGTCGCCAGAAGGATTTGCATCGATCTTATGGAAAGATTCAAGTAGGAGCGGAGAAGCGAGTGAAATCATGAAACTTACTGCATTTGATTTATTGGAGTTTGGGATTTGTGATCGAGTGATTGAAGAACCGAAGGGTGGCGCGCAGGAAAACAGTACAAAAACGATTGTGGATGTTTCATCTGCGGTAAGAGAAGAGCTGATGGAACTACTGAAACTGAAACGAAGTGATTTGCCGCGTCTTCGGTATGAAAAGTACCGGAAGATTGGTGCGGTGAATTTTAAATAAGGAGAAAATATGGACGGAATAAAAATATTGTCGACAGGCAGCTACCTTCCAGAGAAAAAGGTTACGAATGATATGATGTCAGAGATTGTCGACACAAGCGATGAATGGATTTCATCGAGAACAGGAATACGAAGCAGAAATTTTGTGGTCGATGAAGATACATCGACAATGGCGGTCAAGGCGGCAAAAAATGCACTAAAGAATGGAATTGAGAAAGAAAAGATCGGCGTTTTGATTGTCGCGACGTTTTCCCCGGATTATATGACGCCGTCGACTGCTTGTATTGTTCAAAAGGAATTAGAGCTTCCAGAACAGATAATCGCGTTTGATCTGAACGCGGCGTGCAGTGGGTTTATCTATGCGCTGCATACAGCCGAGAGTTTACTTCGGAGTATGCCCGGGAAATATGCGCTCGTAGTCGGAAGTGAAACAATCTCGAAAGTAACCGATTTTCATGATCGAAACACATGCGTATTATTCGGAGACGGTTCCGGAGCAGTTGTTTTAACGCTTCAGGAAGGGTATGATTCAAGCTTTTTCTGCGGCGTTCAGGGTTCCGATGAAACGATTTACTGCAAAGGCGTTCAAAACAAGGGAACGCCGTTCGGTGGAAAACAAAAGAAGGAACCAGAGCACTATATCTTTATGAATGGACGAGAAGTATTCCGGTTTGCTGTTGATAGCATTCAGAAGTCAGTACGGCAATTGTTGGTGCAGTCAAATAGCAGTATCGAAGACATCGATTATTTTGTATGTCATCAAGCGAACTACCGGATTTTGTCTTCGGCAGCAAAAAAACTCGGTGTAGAGGAGAAGAAATTCTATACGAATCTTGAGCACTGTGGAAACACTTCGGCTGCCAGCATTCCGGTAGCGCTTAATGAGATGGAAAAGAAGGGGCTTTTAAAAGAAGGCATGAAACTCATCTGCGCCGGGTTCGGAGGCGGACTCACTTATGGTGCGGTACAGCTAAAATGGTGAGGAGCGTTACGATGAAAAGTATAGCAGAATTATTGGGAATCAAATATCCAATCATCGCAGGCGGAATGGCGAATATCTCAACAGGAAAATTTGCAGCGGCGGTTTCGAATGCAGGTGGATTAGGATTGATTGCGTCGGGAGGGATGACCCCCGAAAAACTGCGTGAACATATCAAAGAAGCAAGGGAACAGACTGATAAACCGTTTGGTGTCAATATTATGCTAATGCACCCAAAAGTCGATGAGATTGCAAAGATTGTTGTAGAAGAAAAGGTTCCGGTTGCAACAACCGGGGCGGGGAGTCCGGAGCGGTATGTAGAATCGTTTAAGAGAGAGGGAATCGTTGTATTGCCGGTTGTCCCGAGTGTTGCGCTCGCAAGAAGAATGCAGCGCGCAGGGGTTGATGGAGTCATTGCGGAAGGAACAGAAAGCGGTGGGCATGTTGGAGAGCTTACTACGATGGCGCTTGTTCCGCAGGTTGTCGATGCACTTCATATCCCGGTCATTGCGGCGGGCGGAGTTGCAAGCGGCAGGCAAATGGCGGCGGCGTTTGCGCTAGGGGCAGTTGGAGTACAGGTTGGGACTTGTCTTTTGGTATCAAACGAATGCCCGATTCACGAAAATTATAAGAAAGCCGTTTGAAAAGCATCGGATACCGGAACAACCGTAACAGGAAGAACAGCGGGAGTTCCTGTTAGAATCCTAAAAAATAAAATGGCTAGGGAGTATCTCAAGCGGGAAAAAGAGGGCGCCGATAAGATGGAGCTTGAACAATACACATTGGGCGCGCTCAGAAGAGCTGTTTTCGACGGCGATACTGACACGGGTTCTCTGATGGCGGGGCAAGTCAGCGGACAATTAAAAGAAATCCGTCCGATTAAAGAGATCTTTGAATCGATGGTATCGGAAAGTAAGGCAGTTTTAGAGTCACTGCATATGTCGATTGGAGGACAAATATGAAATTAGCGTTTGTATATGCCGGTCAGGGCAGCCAGAAGGTCTCGATGGGAAAAGATTTTTATGAACAATTTTTATCTGTTAGGAATGTGTTTGACAACGCGCCGGTCGATTTTGATTTAAAAAAGCTCTGCTTTGAAGGACCTGAGACAATACTATCGCAGACAAAATATACACAGCCTTGTATGGTTGCGTTTGCAGCGGCGGTAACGGATCTTTTGAAAAGGGAAGAAATTGTTCCTTCTGCGGCAGCGGGGCTCAGCTTAGGGGAATATTCTGCACTTTATGCTGCAGGGGCGTTCAATTTAGAAACAGTCCTTTCTATAGCGGCTTACCGCGGTAAAATTATGGAAGAGAGTACAGCAGGAATCAAGAGCGAAATGATTGCGATTTTAGGTCTTTCTGAAGAAGCGGTGCAGCAGGCGGTCGCTCAAGCGAAAGATCTCGGCGTTTGCGAGATCGCAAACCGCAACTGCTCAGGACAGATCGTCATCGGTGGAGAAAAGAATGCAGTCGAAATAGCCGCTGAGCATGCAAAAAAACTTGGGGCAAAACGGTGCGTTTCTTTAAATGTCAGTGGACCGTTTCATACCAGTTTGATGGAAAAAGCATCTGAAAAGCTTGCTGAAAAGCTAGATGAAGTAACAATTTCTCCGATGCAGTTTCCTGTTGTATTTAATGCAACAGGAGAAGCATTAGCCGACAGTACAAAAATCAGGGAGCTTCTTGTCAAGCAGATCAAATCGTCGGTACTTTTTGAACAATCGATCAAAACGATGGAATCGATGGGGATCGATACAATCGTAGAAATCGGGCCGGGAAAGGTACTTTCCGGATTTATCAAAAAGACAGCACGATCGATTAGATTATATCAAATTCAAGACGTCCCGGGATTTTTTGAAACAGTAAAAGCGCTGAAAGGGGAACTTTGAGATGGATTATACAGGAAAAACGGTGCTTGTAACAGGCGGTAGCCGTGGGATCGGGCGCGCGATCTGTGTGCGGTTCGCTGAAAAAGGCGCAAATGTGATGATCAATTATGCGGGAAACGAAAGTGCAGCGCTCGAAACAAAACGTCTTTGTGAAGAGCACGGTGCAAAAGTAGAGGTAATTCATGCGGATGTTTCAGACGACAAGCAATGTATGGATATGATCAAGGCGACGATTCTTACATTCGGAAGACTCGATATCCTAGTCAACAACGCGGGGATTACCTGCGACGGACTGCTGATGAGGATGAGCGAGGAAGATTTTAATAAGGTACTCGACGTCAATTTAAAAGGGACGTTTCATTGCATCAAGCATGTCAGCCGCATTTTTACAAAACAAAGAAGCGGACGTATTATCAATATGACGAGTGTTGTTGGACTCTCTGGGAATGCAGGACAGGTAAATTATGCTGCATCGAAAGCGGGGGTGATTGGCCTTACAAAATCTGCGGCAAAAGAGTTCGCGTCGCGGGGGGTAACAGTCAACGCCATAGCTCCCGGTTTTATCGAAACGGATATGACCGATCAGCTCAAAGACGAAATCAAACAGGAAATGAAAAGAAATATTCCATTGGGCTTCTTCGGAACGCCGGATGATATCGCTGGGACTGTTTTATTTTTGGCGTCAAACGACGCAAGATATATTAC
>CAKSKO010000020.1 GCA_934465125.1 uncultured Eubacteriales bacterium | reverse complement strand
GTACAATTCCCAGAATGACCATAAGTATCGAGATCACGATTCCCCAAACTTTGTGTCCATTTGCAAATTTTTTTATTTTTCTCTCTACGTCAACTTGATTTTCAATGTTGCTCATAATGATCTTCCTTTCTTTCTTTATTAGTATAAATTTTACTGTTTACAATATTATAAACAGTAAGAGCAGCAATTGTTAGAAAATATTATGCTAAAACCTATAAAAATATTTATTTAACAATATTATTATAGCATATTTAACAGTAGATTGCAAGTGGGTTTTGTATAATATAGAGATATCAATCAGGGTTTAAAAATTTTTATTTAGATATTTTACACAAAGCATCGTAACATCATCGGTCTGTTGGATCCCGCTTGAAAACTGGTCGACTGTTTTTTGAATATGGGTAACAATAACTTTGCAGGAGGAGTTTTGTGATAAGATTGGAGCGTTGAGCTCCTTTATAAGCCGATTGGAGGAATACAGATTGGAATTTTTGTCGATAGCCTCTGTAACACCATCAGTATAGAGAAACACCATATCGTTGTTTTGTAGAGTTATTTGGTGCGTTTGATATGTTTTATTGGGAATTCCGCCTAGAATAAAATTGTGCTCTGCTTTTAGCCAATGAAACGGTTCTGTTTCTCTTTTTAGAAGCGGAGGATTATGTCCGGCATTGCAATATGACAGAAGTCCCGTTTTCAAGTCTAAAACCGCTAGAAAGGCTGTCATAAACATTCCTGCTTCATTGTTGTCACACATTTGATTATTTACAGTATAAAGCACTTCATCCAGTTGTGTGGTAGTAAGGACCTGATTTTTAATGAGAGCTCTTGTGCTCATCATCAGCAAAGCAGCAGGAACCCCTTTTCCGGAAACGTCGGCAATGATAAAAGCCAATTTATCCATTCCAACAAGGAAGAAATCGTAAAAGTCTCCGCCAACTTCTTTCGCTGGTACCATAGATGCATAAATATCAAATTCCACTCGGCTTGGGTATGCAGGGAATGTAGACGGTAACATAGAGTGCTGTATTTGTTTTGCAACATGCAGCTCTGTTGCAATTCGTTCCTTTTCAGCAGTTGCTTTTGCTAAGTTATCAATATAGGTTGTCAAGTCGTCCGACATTTTATTAAAGGACTCTGATAAGGTTTGAATTTCGTCTTGAGTATGGATACTGAGCTTTTTAAATGTAATTCTATCACCGTTTTCAACAAAGTTTTTAGCGCTTTCTGTTAACAATTCAATTGGCGCGATCATACGTTTTTTGAAGATATAGAGTAAAATAAACAGAAAAATAGAAATGAGTACAATGGTGACTGTAACAGCGACAGTAATATAGGAGTATGCTTGAGCTAAAATGGCATCCATCGACATGTCAGCTCCTACTACAGCACAAACGGCTCCGGAGGAATCAAAAATCGGAGTATACGATGAAGCTAAGTATCCATATCGATTCTTTGAGACAGTAAATTTATTCGTCGTTTTCCCTTGTTGATAAGCCGACATGACATCCTGATAGATCGTTTCATTATCATGGTAATCAGTTTCCCCGAGATCGCGGGTGAATTGTTTTTCCTCTTCGGTTGTATAGATATCAAAAATATAAGTGATTTTTTCTTCATCAGGAACAAAGATGTAAAGGTATACTAGATTCTGATTCTTTTTAAACATTTGGAGATAAGAGAAAATTTGGTCGTATGTTTCATCTTTTGTCAGTGTGGTGGCATATTGTTTGATTTGATCTCCTTTTAATGTTGTGGCGACGGTTTCTACTGCATGGATAGAGTGTTGAGAACAAAGGTTTTCTACCGAACGTTTATACATAAAGTAGGTGAAAAGTCCGGTTGCGGTGCTAAGTAAAATTGCAAATACTAAAAACCACAGAGTAATTTTTTTTTGAATTCCTAGTTGTTTCATAAATATTTCTCACTTTCTTGTAGAATGTCTAAATCGAACATAAATATAATTTGGCGCCACAGTGGCAAATTTCTCCGCAGATAGGACAGAAAAAACCATCTTGGAAGAAAAATTGATAAAAATTTTTATAAGAACCAACAAATGTATATCCTTTAAAATAGTGGATCACGTTTTTGGCAGGAATAGTACCGTCAGGATGAACCCAGAGTTCAAGTAAGATAAGTTCTGCGCCGCGCTTTTTAAGTTCGTCTATAATAGCCTGATGCAAAAGCCTGCTGATACCTTGGTCTTGATATTCCTTTTTGATTACAACAGCATCTCCTGTGTAAACCACTCGTTTTCCAGCCAGCTCAGATATTTTTTTTTGAATCGAAGGATGCTTTCCTGATAGCGAAATTCCTTTGCTGTATAGAATGATACCAGCAACATCTTCATCATTTGTGATACATTGAAATCCGACATACTCCTTTTTATTAAATATATTCTTAATATAAGATGTTGCTCCAGGACCATAATTTAAATAAGAAGAATGCAGATCTATAACAAGTGAGATATCTTTGGGAGTCAGCGGTTTTATTTGCATTTTTTGTTCATCCTTTCATGATTAATTAAAATAAATAATATCGTCAAAATAACCAACGTAAGACCGGTAATCAGAAATCCCATGTTTGAGGGGAGCAGCATAATGAATCCAAATACAATTGGACCGAGTGTATCACCAATATTTTCAAATAGATTGTAAATACCCGTCGCTTTTGCTTCGCCAAATTTAGAACATACCGGTAAATCAGAATAATAAATTGATTGGCAGGAGCCTCCAAATGAAGAACCGACTGCAATCATAAACACTACAAAAACAGAAGTGAAGAGGTTAGAAGCAAGTGCAAAAACAAGAATTGATGACGCATAAAGGATACTTGCAGTGACAGCAGACCATTTTCCTCCTAGTTTTGACATCATATAGTTTGTAATTGCCGGGCTGTCATAGATAATGAATACGTTCGCAAATAAGAAAATTTGGCTGATGGTGGTAATACTCAAACCATATTCCGTTGCAAAGATCGGAAAATAATAATCCTTAAAATATGACGTGAGTAAAAATGGGATTAGAATGAGTAGAAAAAAGGTGAGAATCCGACGATCTTTTATAAAATCAATCATTTTCATTTCGAACGGTTGTGACTCAGAAGAGGAAGAAGTTTTTACTTTTTTAGTATTATTCGAGTCTTTAAAGATATAGAAGACTGGGAACGCGGTCAAAAACATTAGAGTTGCGCCCAATAAGAAAACAGAACAGTTGCCCCAAAGAGAAGAAACTGTGGCGCCAATCGGTACAGACACAGCGCCTCCAGCTAACATACCGGAGCTTAATGCAGAAAAAGCGGCTGTCTTATTTTCTTTCATAGAATCGGAGGCAGCAATGGAACGTAAACATACAAATGTGATTCCCATTCCGAATCCTATTATAATCTTGCCAAAGAGAAGGGAAGAGTAGCTTAGGAAAGCACCGCAGAGGGTTAGCCCAGACGCCTGAATCAATAGTCCCGCGATCAAAACCTTTTTCATACCAAATCGATCAACTGAAAATCCGCTTAGCAGAGAAGCAATCGCCATAAATAGCAATTCAACGGAGAGTGGGAGTGCAGCCCCGATGCTTTCGGGAAGAAACAAAGGGTTTTGGGAATAGAGTTCTGAAGAAAGAACTGGAAGAAAACTATTTTGGAGACAATCGGTAAAGATGATAAAAAATGAAGTGAATCGGATGAGAGATACCGTAGATGCTCCGGTAAGATCTTTTTTGTTGTGTTTTAAGAAAAGAGGAGAGCAGTAAAAAAACTCTGTTAACAATACGATCATGATAGTGACCAATGTAATAACATTCCAGACAATCGTTTGAATAAATTCACGGTTGGTTTGGTGAAAGCTATAGAGATTTGTTCCAATCTCCAAAAGGCCGACCGGTTGATCGGATTCATCGTAGATTGGGGTGAGCGCATAGGCCCATAATCCATATTGATCCTGATCGTTATTACACAAAATGATTTGATTGGTTGTCATAGCGCTTTCGTATTGAGATCCTGAAAACGGACCGGACATAGGATAAATCGATCCGGTTGTATCTTCAGAGTCCATTACGCCGAAGAGAATTCCGTTTTCGACTTTGTAGAGGACATAATACTGATTCGAACCCGACTGGTACGATGCGTCGATAATGCTGTCTAAATTTTTCTGAAGTTTTGCGTATTCAGGACCATCATAATCTGAGAGAGAATTGATTGTTGATAATGGTTTGCCAATTGGCTGCTGTGAGATAATCTGCGCTGTTTGCAGAAGGTCCTGATTAACAGATTCTAATGTTTTTTCTTGAGTTGTGGATAGAATATTAATCGAGACAAAGATAGAGCTAATCAAACAAGTTAATCCTAAAATAATGCTGATTTTTGATATGTTTGATAAATTCCTAAAAACTTTTTTTCGGATTATAACAGTAAGCAAATAAAGCAAACAAACAAGAAATAAAAATGCACAAAGAAAAATAAAAATAGTAAAAATACGAAAAGGAAGGGAATAAGGAGCGCTATTTTGCTGCAGCAGTGGGACTCCTTCTTCTGAATAAATCAGAAGAGTGTCACCGCTGGTTGTTGCAATCGTGTTTTCGCCGACTGATATCCTATAAAAGATAGGGCTATCTGCCAAAGAGGATAATGGATCGACTAAAACCTGATTGTTGCTGAGATTTACGATTTGCCGCGTTCCAATATCAGCAAAATACAAATTCCCGTTTGGATCAACTCCAATATCATAAGGAATGCTTTCAAATAAATTGGAATAAGGTGTTTCGGAACTATAAATACATTCGGGGATTCCATTATCGGAGACTTTATAAATCTTTCCGAGTTTGTGAGAAAAATAAATTGTAGAAGAGCGGGCATCCCAGGCAGGAGCGACCATATTACCGATCAAATCGCTTTTGATTGTTTTGACAGGCGTTAAAGAAGATAAATCCGTATCATAGTAGTAAAGATGAAGCTGATCGTCGCTCTTGATAAAGAAAGACAGCGTTGTACCAGTTATCTGAAGCCGTTTGATATTTCCATACTGTAACGGTTCTTCACCCGGCTGATAAGTTATTTCATAAACGGTGGACTGATAAGTGCCATTTGGACGGTACTTTGCAATCCATTCAGACTGAATTTTTGTTCCAGTGTCTTTGTAACATACGCCAGCGACGTAAATCGCACCGTTTTGGTCGCATACGGCAGAATCAGCGGCAAATAAATGTTTCTTATTATGAATATCTCCTTCTAAAATAGTAGTTATCTGATTTTGTGCGTTAATAGAGACAACTTTTGTTTTTCCTTTGTCGATTAAAACAGTTTGTTGCCCATTTGTAGATGCATAAGAGAGGGAGTCAAACATATAATTTGGCCTCAAACGATCAAAAGATAAAAAATCTATGTAATAGAATACCACTGAAAAACAAGCAACCGCGAGACATATCGCGAGAATAATAATTATCCTTTTTGGCGATTTTAATTGATACATAAAAATTCTCCTATCATTTTAACTGGGATGTATTAGTGTTGATTGAATCGGTGTAATAGATATATTTAGTGTAAACTTTAGCGAGGAAATTGTCAAGAATGTGCAGGAAGTTATAAAAATATTGGAGATAAGGTAGTTTTTAGGGATACCCCAAATTTTTTGCACATTAACAAAATCTTAAGATTGATAATAAAACCAAGAGAATGACAATTTTTTTACTAGTATTTTTGATAAAAAATGCTAAAATAGAATCAAAGTAATCTAAAAATGATAAAAGAGAGTTAAAAATGAAACAAAAAAAATACAAAAAATTACGTAAACCCAGTATGGGTTCGAGGAAAATTCTGGTTATAAAAAGCGCCATTGTTTTATTGTTGGTAGCCTGTTGGAATACTAATTATTTTGGAATCATCTCGCCTAAAAACAATAATTCATCATCCTTTTTATCAGAGAAAGAGGATACTTTTGTTGTAGACTACGAGGAGGCTTCGAGTGTTTCTGCAGATCCAGGACCTACATATCGGTCTCTTTATCCGGAGCTTTGTGTTAAAAAACCGGATTACTCTCCCAGAGATCCCGAAAAGAAGATGGTATATCTGAGTTTTGATGATGGTCCATCGGATTTGACAATTCCTCTTTTGAATGTACTTGACCAATATCAAGTTAAGGCGACATTTTTTGTGATTGGAAAAACGGGTGAGGATGACGTTGAAGCAATGAAGGAGATTGTCAATCGAGGACATACAATCGGGGTGCATTCCTATTCACATAAGTACCGTGAAATCTATGCCAGTGTGGATACTTTTTTGGATGATTTTAAAAAGCAGCGAGATGTAATTTATCAGGCAACGGGAGTAGAACCGATGATTTACCGTTTTCCGGGAGGTAGCGTCAATGATTTTAACGAAGAAATAATTCGGGAGATTGTCACAGAGATGAATCGCCGCGGATATACGTATTACGACTGGAATGTTTCGAGTACTGACGCTGAGGGAACCTCAAACCCGCAGGAAATCTATCATAGAGTGGTTGATGAGGTTGAGATATACCAACGGTCAATTGTCCTGTGCCATAATACATCGTCCAATAATGTAACTTTGCAGGAAATGCCTAGGATAGTAGAGACGCTCAAAAATATGGGATGCACTTTTGCTGCACTGGATCCGACTGTTGAACCTATTATTTTTCCGATGCCAGAATCATAATTCATTCAATAAATCGTGATAGAACAGAGGTGAGATGTTTGGGGTGGATTCTACAATCAGAACGTTTGGGATTTCGTCGGATTAGCAAGGATGATTTTGATCAGTTATGCATGATCCTATAGGATAAGGAGGTAATATATGCATGGGAACACTGCTTTACAGAGAATGAGGTGCACCAATGGATTGAAAAAATCTTGTGTGTTATGAAAAAAGGATGGTTTCAGTTATTTTGCTGTAATAGGAAAACAGAGCAATCAGATAGTCGGTGTGATGGGACCTCTGATTGAAGTGATAAATGGTGTCTTGCGTATTGGAATTGCTTATTTATTTAAAAAGGCATTTTTGGGGGGAAGGTTACGCTACAGAAGGCGCTAAAGCCTGTATGGAGTATGCTTTTCACATTCTACACGCAAATAAGATGATCGCGTAAATTAGGCCGAACAATATCAGATCTCGAAACGTAGCAAGAGCGGTAGGGATGCATATCGAAGGAGCATACAATAAACGTTATCGTGGGAAGGACATGTTATATTTGATCTATGTAAAAAACAAGCCAGGATAAAAGCTTATCCTGACTTGTTTTGTTATTCGATAAGAAAATCATTTCATACAAAAGACGGGTTTCTATTGACTATGATACAAAGTCAATCCATCTGCTGCCACAGTTTTGTGCAAGCAACAGCGTTTTTCTATCCTTTTAACAGGGCGTCCCGTTTACTAGTTTCCATATGTGGAGTATAAAGCTTATCGATCAAGAGATGTTTTTTATATCAGCGATATCTTTAAAAAAACCTATAAAAAGACCAGCTAAATACGCATCGTCAAGCGCAGTCGTTTCACGAATCATTGGTCTGCGGAGTGCCTTTTGAATAATATCCGATTGAAACTGCATAATGATATCACTGACACTGGATCCCCCGTCGACTTTAATTTCATTGAGATCCAACCCTATATCCAATATCATTGTATCAATTACATCTTTTGATTGAAAAGCGATTGCTTCCAAAGCGGCGCGGATGATATGATTTCTTGAGGTTTCTCTGATAAGCCCTAAGATGCAACCTCTGGCGCGCATATTCCAATGAGGAACACCGAGACCTGTAAAAGCAGGGACAAAATAAACCCCTTGGTTATTTTCAACTTGTGCCCCAAGGAAATCCGCGTCTGAGGCCTTTTTAAAAAATGCATCTCATCTCTTAGCCACTGCAAAACAGCTCCGCCGATAAAAACACTTCCTTCCAAGGCGTAAGTAACAGTTCCATCTAGGCCATAAGCAATGGTTGTGAGTAGCCCGTTTTTACTTTGGATTATGTTCGGCCCCGTATTCATTAATATAAAATTTCCAGTTCCATACGTGTTTTTAATACTTCCTTGGTCAAAGCATGCATGTCCAAACAGTGCCGCTTGCTAATCTCCTGAAATTCCACTGATGGGGATCTCTGTGCCGTTGATTTTTGCATATCCATACAGTTTAGAAGAACTGCATACTTTTGGAAGCATTGAAAGGGGAATATCAAGTGTATCTAAAATATGCTGGTCCCATTCGAGTTTTTTAATATTATAAAGCATTGTTCTAGACGCATTTGTATAGTCTGTAATATGAAGAAACTCGTTTGTTAACTTATAGATTAGCTAGGTATCGACTATACCAAACAGTAGCTTTCCTTCCTTGGCTTTTTTGCGGGCGCCTTTGACATGATCGAGAATCCATTTGATTTTTGTTGCAGAAAAGTAAGCGTCGATTAAAAGTCCGGTATTTTCTTTCACATAAGCTGTAAGCATTTTGTCTTTACGCAGTTCATCACAGAGATCAGTGGTCCTTCTGCATTGCCATACAATTGCATTGTGAATTGGCAGGCCTGTTTCCTTATCCCATACAATGGTGGTTTCACGTTGAGTGGTAATTCCGATTCCAGCGATATCGTTTGTGTCGATCCCCATTTTTGTGATAGCTTCAATTAATACGCCATACTGTGTTACATAAAGATCAATTGGGTTATGCGCTCTATCCACCCTGCCTTTGGATAAATCTGAGGGAATTCTTTTTGCGCGATCGATACAATGTTCTGTTCGCGATCAAATATAATACACCTTGCGCTGGTAGTTCCAAAATCCAGTGCAGCGATATATTTTTTCTCCATATTACTATTCTCCTTTTATCACATTTTAAAGGCAAATCTCTAGTGCAACACTAGGAGAAGAAGTCTCCTTGACTTAATGGGAATGATTTGTAAAAAAGATTGATTATGAAGAATATATAAAATAGGAGATTGTATTATGTTACAGGAATAATCATTAAAAAGAGAAATGGAACTGTACTATCTCTATTCCATTTCAACTTTTTTATGAATTGTTCGTTTTTGACATCAAAAATTATATGCTTTGGTGTAAATTATTTAATATATAACTTGTACATTAATCTGTGCTGTTTTTATTAGAAAGTTCTAAAAATATTTTTTCAACAATATTTTTGTCAATATCCAAATCAAATTTTCTAGCAAAAAGATAGGGAGAATCCATCAATTCTTTAAAATCTTCTGATCTAAAAACATAAGGAGTTCCGCGTTTCCAATCGATATATCTTAGACAGGCAATATAGTTGTTATCGAATTTTTTATAATATAGTCTGTCTTGAAACGGGGAATTTAAGATGAGAGTCTGCAAGAAAATTTCATCACAACAAGTAGTGTATCGGAAAACTGTCTTAATTTCTATTTCTTTTGATAAAATATAGCATGCCAGTTCGTGTGTAATACTAAACCAATTGGCGCCAAATCCAAACAAGTCAATATGATATTTACGCGTTCGATCAATAGTAAGGAGTTTCTGTGTTTTTAGAAGCACTCTTTCCATGAGATTGGCGGCTTTATTTTGACGAGTATGTTTTTGCAGGAAATGATAAAGAGAGACTCTGCTTAAAACTTGCCTATTGTTGTTAATGTTATTACAAACAAAATGTACAAATTCTTTCCCGCTATGAGCATCAAAAAATGCATGAATTTCATCAGCAGTTTTCAGCGGCATATCAGCTCCGGATAATAGATGATAATAATCGTATTTTTTCTTTGTAGCTTGTTTTAGAAGAAGAAGTTCGCATTCAATTTGGCTGAAACCTCCCCATGAAACAGAAATTCTATCTGTGAAAAATATGTTTGAAAATTTAGGCAGAGATTTAAATTCATGATACTTAAAACTGGTACATTTTTTATCAATATGAATATAAAAATCGTTGCGTTTGTCATTTAGTAATAAAATTATTTTTTTCAATTATATCAAATTGTTGGTGCGCCATGATAAGATATGCATGTTTGGACATAAAATCCCATCCTTCTTAGAATGAATTTATTATAAAAAAGCATGTCGAGTAACAGAAATTTGCTTATAAAAAATGACACGCAAAATAACAGTATATATGAAAAGACATACAGGGAATATATATGTAAAATACGAACAGGTTTAAGTGAATTTTTCCTCTCATCCATTTGAATTCGAAGAGTATTACAGAGGATACGCTAAAAGTACCAATGCAGGTTATAAAAAAGAAAGCTTTCTATACAGTTTATGTATTGAGGTTTTAACTGGTATAGAAGTTATAAGGTGCATAGAGATTACGAGCACGAATAAATCAGTGTAATGCTAATATGGGGGAGTTATAAGAGATGCAACTTAAATGCATACAAGAAAATAAAAAGTCACGCACAATCAAGTGAGTGACTTGCCCCAACGCAGATGGTCTAGGTAGTTATAAGAGGCATAAAAAGTGAAGATACAAGAAATGAAACTATAGTGAAAACAAAACACCTGGACGCGAATCGCGCCCAGGTATTACCTGGTGCGGATAACAGGACTTGAACCTGCATGAAATTGCTTTCATATGGACCTGAACCATACGCGTCTGCCAATTCC
>CAKSKO010000019.1 GCA_934465125.1 uncultured Eubacteriales bacterium | reverse complement strand
ATACTTCTTGTATTCTCTCAAATTAATTACGGGTCCTCTTTCGTGTTGTTTAATTTTCAAGGTCCTGTCTCCGTCGCTCCCTTTTCAAAAGTGACTGCATATACTGTACCATATCCCGTCCAGTTTGTCAACACTTTTCTTTTGGGCGACTGCTACTTATTGTAGCACCTCTTCCGCCGTTTGTCAAGAAGTTTTTTGAGATTTTTTAAATCTTTTTTCAAACTCTTCTCTTCTCGCTTCCCGTTTTTTCGACGGCTTCGCTATCATACCACATCCCACTTCCTTTTGTCAACTACTTTTTTTATTTTTTTATTTTTTAGTTATTTAACTCTGTATACCATAGAAAACAATAAACCTTTCAGTTGAACAACTACTCTCTATTTGTTATACTATTTTTAATTTTAAGCAATTTTCATTGATGAATCAGGGAGGTCTTTTATGCCTATTAAAATTCAGGATGCTTTGCCTGCACAAAGAGTTCTAGAATCTGAAAATATCTTCGTCATGACGAATAAAAGGGCTATATCCCAGGATATCCGACCGATTAAAATTGTGATCCTCAATTTGATGCCAACTAAAATTGAAACAGAAACACAGTTCTTACGATTACTAGGAAATACTCCCCTCCAAGTTGACGTCGAACTGCTGCAAACCGCAACATATGTTGCGAAGAATATTTCAAAGGAACATCTAACAACCTTTTATAAAACCTTTGATCAAATTCAAGATCAAAAATATGATGGGATGATTATCACCGGTGCGCCGGTAGAGCTTATGAAATTTGAAGCTATTGACTACTGGGATGAACTTTGTAGAATCATGGAATGGTCAAAACATCATGTTTATTCAACGATGCATATCTGTTGGGGAGCGCAAGCTGCTCTTTACTATCACTATCAAATTCCAAAACATCTATTAAACAAAAAACTCTCAGGTATTTATTCTCATTATGTAACAGCTCCCCTGCATCCATTGATGAGAGGATTTGACGATCAATTCTTTCTCCCGCATTCAAGATATACGGAGACTACCCCCGAGAACCTAAATAAGCATAGCGATTTAATTACTTTAGCAAAATCAGAACAAGCGGGCACCGCAATCATTGCTCATAAAAATGGCAGACAATTTTTTATCACTGGACATTTTGAATACGATCGTACTACTCTTTTATCAGAATATCTTCGCGATTTACAAAAGCAGACAAATCCACCGCTACCTCAAAACTATTTTCCAAAGGATGATCCATCCGAATCTCCTCCTATCACCTGGCGCAGCACTGCTCATTTACTTTTTTCAAATTGGCTAAACTATTATGTATATCAAAGAACACCCTACGATCTTAAAATGTTGGATCATATTTGAAATACTAGGAATGAAATTAACTAGCTCTTACACTTTTTAAAAATTATGTAATTTATTATAATTCTTTGTTTTATTATTTACATTAAAAAATTTTTCATTTATAATAAGGTTATTACTATAAACTAAGCAAAGAATTTTAGTTATTTTTATTAAGCAGCATAACAACTATAATTTGATGACATGAACTACTTAACGGGCTAATCCTCTGTGCTGGGTAAAACATATACTAAAATTCAGATTGAAAGGATCGTTAAAATGAAACAAAACAACACTCTCAATCCTACCCAAGATAACAAAAAGCGCTTAAAGGAAATTCTTGAAATTTTAATGGCTAACGAATCTACCAAAGTACTGACTCCTGAAAAGTTAAAACTTTTACTTCAGGATCTTGGACCATGCTTTGTCAGACTTGG
Organism: uncultured Eubacteriales bacterium; assembly: GCA_934465125.1. Taxonomy (GTDB): domain Bacteria; phylum Bacillota; class Clostridia; order Oscillospirales; family Acutalibacteraceae; genus CAKSKO01. The sequence goes on along the minus strand of CAKSKO010000019.1, from coordinate 8,869 downwards.
ACAAATCATGGCGAGCCGTCAGGATATTTTACCAAAAGATTTCCGCGATGAACTCAAAACTCTTGAAAGCTCAATAGATCCCATGGACTACAATGAGCTAGAACAAATTATGGAACAAGAATATGGATTACCGATTGACGAAATATTTTCAGAAATAGACGAAACTCCTATTTCCCTTTCTTCTATTTCACAGTCGCATAAAGCAACTTTAAAGGATGGACCGCAAGTAATTATTAAGGTACAGCGTCCAGGCGTTAGTGAAATCATCTCACAGGATGTTTCATTATTAAAAAAAGCACTTAATGTCTTACGTTTGGAGTCCAGCACCGAAAGCCCAATCGATTTAAATATTGTTTTGGATGAATTATGGACCATTGCTGAGCAAGAGATGAATTACCTACTAGAAGCAAAAAACGCAGAACGGTTTTATGATTTGAATGCAAATATAAGCTCTGTTATTTCACCGAAAATTGATCAAAAATATACTACCTCACATATTTTAGTTATGGAATACATTGATGGGATTGAAATCACTGATACGGAACAATTAGAGTCATTGGGGTATAATTTAAAAGATCTCACAGAAACTCTTGCAAATAATTATGTCAAACAGTTTATGGAAGACGGTTTTTTCCATGCTGACCCATCGCCTAAAAATATATTAGCTAAAAACGGAAGAATCGTTTGGCTAAACTTCAGTCTGATGGGAAATTTATCTTTAGCTGAAAGAGAACTACTAACAAAAGCAATTGAGGCCATTCAAAAACATGATCTTGTAGAACTTAAAAATGTATTGGTAGCAATCGGAATTAATGATGGAAAGGTAAGCAATTCAAAACTTTATGCAAGTCTTGACAACATGGTTGCGAAATATGATGGTGCAGACATGCAGAGCCTTGATCTGTCAAAACTCATCAAAGAATTTGTTGTTTTGCTCAATGAAAACGAGATTTCTTTACCTGAAGGCTTTTCAATGCTTTGCCTAGGTTTAATTGCAATCGATAATCTATTAAAGCAACTTGACCCTACCTTTAATATGCTTTCTCTATTTTATCAGGTTCCCCTAAAGGAAGAAACAAAAGCTTCGCAAGTAAGTGCTGGAGAAACTTACTCAAAGGAAACGACACCCGCTACTGTATCTGCTAGCTCCTCACCAGTTGTGCAACCTCCTGTACAGGTCGTGCAGTCTCCTACTTCGTTTGAATCTACTGATAAGACTGTTGATATGATTACGCAAATTTCTGATATTTTAAAAATGGCAGTAGAGGGGCAAACAAAGCTGAACTTGAAACTGACTGTATCGGAAGACTCGCTTTCTTCTGTTGACAAAATCATTAATAAACTGATTATTTGTTTAATCTCTGTTAGTTTATTAATCGGTGCTTGTTCCATCTTTACAACAAATATGACCCCCAAAATCTGGGGAATTCCCATTTTAGGTATTGTTCTATTTGTTATTTCTATTATTTTAATCACGTGGCTAACGATTCGGATTATTCGAAAGAAATAGCAATATTATTTTTTAATGGAAGAGAGGGATGATAGATGCAAGTAGAGGAACATGTTCCCTCTTGTCCTCAAAAAGTTACTCAACAGTTAATTACTCCCGACCCACACTCATCTAAATCAAAAAATACTTACAACGAAAAAAAGTCTTTTGCTAACGGAATTAACTTTTATAAACTGATGTGGATTTTTGCAATCGGATGTGTCATTGGGGTAATTATTGAAACCATCTGGACGCTAGCCGGAACTGGAAAAATAGAAAGCAGGAAAGGATTGATCTATGGTCCGTTTAGTCCTGTATATGGTTTTGGCGCCGTGTTATTCACCATACTTCTTTACCGTCTGAGAAAGTACAACAGTATTTTTATCTTTACGCTCTGTGCTCTCATTGGTGCCTTATTTGAATATTTTTGTTCTTGGTTTCAGGAAATGGCCCTTGGAACATTATCCTGGGAATACAGTGACTCTCCCCTGAACTTAAATGGAAGAACTAATTTGATGTATGCTATCTGTTGGGGTTTTCTTGGATTATTGTACATTAAACATATTTATCCATTCTGTAGCAGGATGATAGAAAAAATTCCAAACAAAATTGGCAAATGGATTACTTGGTTTTTATTCTTTTTTATGGTTTTTGATATTTTTATTTCGGCAAGTGCTATAAAAAGAGCAACTGACCGTAATTATGACATCCCCGCTACCAATCAATTTGCTGTATTTTTAGATAAACATTATCCTGATGAATTTTTGCAGAAAGTTTATCCCAATATGGAAATTGTATAAATAAATAACCCACGCTATGCGTGGGTTATTTCCGTTTCGGACATAACCCTAATACTACTAGTTATGCACAAGTGCCATCTTTTATTGGCCTGTCAGCCACGCATGGGATTACTTGTTACCCGTAAACGGGTCTCTTGGATCAAAAATACTCAACTGATCACTTTCCCTATCAACCTTTAATTGATTTTTTATGTAGTTCTTTATTGCTACTGTATTTTTCTGTCGTATCTATAAATACCCTTTTTACCAAAATTTCCAATTTCGATATGCAAATTTCATATTCCTAAATTTCTGAAATATTAACAAACTACTCTTGCCTTTCAAATACCCCATAAATCCTGATATATTCATTTTCGGTGGTATACTCAAAAGCAAATGTATATGGTTTGGGCATACTTCTCCTTCTATTATCTCTACTCCTCTTTCCACCGACATAACGTCTTTAATATTTCTCTTATTTCTAATCTTCTTTCTCCATAAAACACTTTCCTTCGATATTTGGGCTCAAACACCACATGATACTTGCAGCTCCATTTTGTATCTGCTAAACTATTACTATCATTCATCTGAATATCCTTGTAATGTGCCTTTTAGCGTAACTGACAGGTCTCACCTTTATTTTAACTCATTAGGAGTTTTTTTATTCTCATCTACTTTAGCCTTTTTGTCCCCCGTCACTATGGCGAGGTTTCAGATACAAGAAAAAGGATCCCCTTTTTGTGGGATCCTTTTTTATAAGTTATTTTAATATTATCTTATCTCGTTAGTAGTTTCTCTGAAGCTGCTAACTTGATACAAAGACAAAATAGTCTCATAGCCATCCTCAGCTCTTCTACTGGAGGATACGTCACTGCTAATCTAATATTGGAATCATTCGGATCTTTTTTTAATGGATATGTCGCTCCCGCGGGCGTCAAAACTACCCCTGCATCCTTACATAACGAAACAACACGCGATGCACAACCCGGCAGAACATCGACACTAACAAAATATCCGCCATTCGGTTCTGTCCACGAAGCAATCGATTTTTCTGGAAACTGCTGATTAAGAATCGTAAGCACTGCATCGAATTTCGGCTCTAAAATTGCCTTATGCTTTTTCATATGGTCGAGCATTCCTTGATAATTTTTGAAGAAGTGGATATGTCTTAATTGATTTAACTTATCATACCCAATCGTTTGGAAGGAATACCGTCTTCGAAGAACCTCTAAATTAGCTTCCGATGCTGCGAGCGCTGCAACACCGGACCCAGGGAATGTGACCTTTGAAGTAGAACAAAAGAGTATAACAATATCCTGATTGCCTTGCTTTTTACACTCCTCCATGATTCCCAGCAAATGATCTGGATGATCTGAAACATCGTGAATTGCATAAGCATTATCCCAAAAAATACGAAAATCCCTCGCCTTGGGCTTTAATGATGCAAATCTACGCACCGTCTCATCGGAATAGGTAATTCCTTGTGGATTAGAGTACTTAGGAACACACCAAATACCTTTGATCGTATCATCAGATTCCACTAAACGCTCTACTTCATCCATATCAGGACCATTGTTTGTCATCTTGATTGGAATCATTTCAATTCCATAATACTCACAAATAGAGAAATGGCGGTCATATCCTGGTACAGGGCATAAAAACTTAATTTTTTTTTGTTTAATCCATGGTTCGTATCCTCCGACGCCATGTGTCATAAAGCAAGAAACAGTATCGAACATCATATTGAGGCTTGAGTTCCCCCCTACGATTACTTGGGAATCGTTTACCTCCAAAAGGTCTGCAAACAGCCTTCTTATCTCAGGAATTCCATCCGGTAAACCATAATTTCTGCAGTCTACGCCGTTCTCTGCCTTGCATTCAAACTTACTCGTAATAATATCAAGCATTTCTACTGAAATCTCGAGCTGCTCTTCTCCTGGTTTTCCACGAGACATATCTAGTTTTAACCCTTGAGCCTTAAACTTTTCGTATGATTCTTTAAGCTTTTTATTCTCTTTTTCCAGCTCTTCATAGTTCATTGATAAATAATTCAATTGATGATCCTCCCAATTATGATTGCAAAATTATTGTAAATATAGTAATATTTTAATTTATTTTTTAAAAAAATGCAAGTAAAAACTTTACAAGTTGCAGATATTTCTTTTTTATATTATGTTATTTTTACAAAAAAGTAACAGGTTGTAAAAAATACAACCTGTTATTTATCGTCAACTTTCTATTGTACTGCCTGCCTCATCATAACATATAAAAGAATCAAAAGTAAAAGTATTATCAATACTCCGATTGCGAATCCCACCAGTAATAAGAAAATATTTGTAATATAAAGAACCACAAAATGATATAAAGCAGGAGAAAAAATGCCGATTTGATCAATCTTTCCCCAAATAAAAAAGTAAATAGGGATTGCAGCTATCATCAAAAATGTTCCTGACAACGCATAAATATAGTTCCGCACTGCACGGTGCTTCCAATGATTGATTAAGAAAATAACTAACGTAAAAATAATAACAGCTATGCTTAAGGCATAAGTTATGATCATAATTGGTTTTTGAAATTTAACAATTAGATTTCCGATCTGATCTGCAAAAGGGACACTAATATCCTTGACATATGTGTTAACACATGTATCAACAAGGTATCGGATAGACTGATCTATCTCGCTGGTAATTTGTATCTCCTTCTGATTTGCGTATGCGATAAAAGTATTGTATAAGTGATTTTGAAACGCTGTCGTATTCAATTTCTCATCAGCATTTTGATACATTGCTTTTATTATAGAATCCACATCATTTTTTACCATCTGTGAATCAACAATACCATCAAAAACTTCTTGATCAAAACCACTCGCTGCTCCATAAGAAATAAATTGTTCTTCTATCTCTTCTGATAACTGTTCATAATACCCGCTTTTCTCCATACTTCTCATAAGATATTCATAATTAAATACTGTATTTTGGCAAACAAGTAAGCAAATTACAAGAAATAAAAACACGGAAATTAAAAAAGCAAAAAATCCAGAAATGATCTTCCTAACTGTTGATTTTTTTGAACTCATATTTTCTGCTCCTTATTCGTTTAAAATAATTTTGGGACCCGAAATATATTTGCCATATACGAAATACCGGTCGGGTGTTAATCCCAGTTGATCAAAAGGATAGCATGTATACAAGATCAAATTCTCCTCTTCTTTTGATAAATCATAAGCTGAGGTATCCGTAGCTTTTAATACCTTTGTCTTTTGAATTTCGTACTGATACTCCCCATAATTCGTTTGTATCGTTATAGTGTCTCCTATCTTAGCATTCTTTAATCCATTAAAGTACGTATGATTATGTCCAGCAATTAAAGTAGTTCTTCCGTATCCTGGAACAAAACTACCATTATACACTCCAACACCATTTTTCAACTGATTTATTCCATCTCCAAAATATACATCAGCATCAACTGATGTGTTCTCAACACTGATATGCCCAAAATGTGTCCCATAAGACGGAAATGTGATCTCGCTGGCTTTGATTTCAGGTGGGTTTTGCATAGATCGATTTGCCTTATCATATAAACTCTGAACTTGCGCGTCTATATTAACTCTTTGGTCAAAAAATATCATGTCCATCACAGATATTACAGGCTTCAAAACCGGGGCAGTCGCAATAAAAATTAGAGAATATCCCAATACAAAAAAGAGAATAGGAAGAATTAAAAAACTCTTCCTAAACGCTTTTTTCTGATACAATTTACTCATATGATTATTCTCTCACCAATTTCATCTTATAAGCAGTAAAACCAGCGATTCCTACCATCGCTACGATAGCAGTCCCAATTACGATCATATTTGTCGCATCAACCGCAGGACCTGTAGCTTTAATAACACCGGTGCCTGTGCCATCCCCTGAGGCAATAACTGCCGCATTATCTGTTTTGAAAACAACGACGCCGTTTTGATCTGTAATGACAATATCAGATCCATCAAATACTAGTTTTAATTCCAAAACATCACAAGCACTCTGGCCACAAGCAACAATTTGATTGACAAGATCTGAATTGTTAATAATTTCGCTGTAACTCTTTGCACCAGATGCAACAATCGCATCCTTTGCAAGATTAATTTGTTCGATAATTTTGTCACATTCCTCTTGTGATACTGTGCTGTAAGGAGAATTAAAATAGTTTTCCGCTTGGTTGATATATTCCTGCGGCAGATATATTGTTTGAGATTCTACTTGTACTCCCGAACTTAACGCATCAAGAATAGCCTGCTCTGAAGAATCTATCACAGCAAAAGCTGATACAGATGATGCTACAAGTATACATACAGCGAACATAATAGATAACACTTTTTTCATAAATACCATTCCTTTCTTTTTTATAGATCCTAATAGATTTTACATTTGTAATCATATCATATCAATGAAACAAAGTCAATCCTATCTTGTGCAAATTGTCTGTAAATGTAAAGAAATTTCTTGTCTCCTTGGTTTTATATTGCCGTTTTATAATATACCTGAGAGCAAAAAATATCTCATTTTCGCTATTTATAGTTTATTTAATTCCTACACTAAGTCCCACAACTCCTCTTGATACTGTTTAATCGTTCTATCACTGGAAAACATTCTTGAATTTGCAGCATTTATGAGACACTTTTTTCCGAATCCAATTCGATCTTGGTAATCTCTATTTGCTTTTAACTTTGCCTTTAAATAGGAATTAAAGTCATACAATAAAAAATAATTATCAGGAAGGTGCCAGGAAGTTCCTATTAATAAAGAGTCATACAACCCTTTAAAATATCCTGTTCCTCCATCATCAAACGTCCCATCGATTAGAGTATCTATAATTTTCTTTATTTCAGGACTTTCTTCATAAATATCACGCGGACAATATTTTTTTTGAATCCGTCTGAGTTCTTCGACTCTGGCTCCAAAAATATAATTGTTTTCTTCTCCAGCTTGTTCAATAATTTCAACATTCGCACCATCATAGGTTCCCAACGTAACAGTACCGTTGAGCATAAATTTCATATTTCCAGTTCCAGAAGCTTCCGTTCCAGCAGCAGAAATTTGCTCCGAGATATCTGCTGCTGGAATCAGCTTTTCTGCATAAGAAACATTATAATTCGACACAAATACTACTTTTAGTATATTTTCTACTTCTTCATCCTGGTTGATTAACCTCGCGATTTCATTAATATATTTAATAATCGCTTTTGCTTGCAAATATCCCGGCGCAGCTTTTGCTCCAAAAATAAAGGAGGTTGGATAAAACTCTTTGAGTGTCCCCTCCTTTAGCCGAAAATAAATTGCCAAAATAGAAAATGCATTTAAAAGTTGCCTTTTATATTCATGCAACCGTTTGACCTGAATATCAAAAAGATATGAGGGATCTATTGTAATCCCTTCATGTTTTTGAATATATCGGCTCAATTGACGTTTTTTCTCTTCCTTAATCAAATTGAAACGCAAAATAGTATCTTTATTAATATGATTTTCCAATCTCTTTATTTTTGCAAGGTCCTTTTGCCATCCATCTCCAATCAATTCTGTAATCAATGAAGAAAATTCCTTGTTACATAGTCCTAACCATCTGCGCTGTGTGATACCATTGGTCTTATTCTGAAAACGCTCAGGATAAAGTTCATACCAATCTTTCAAAACATTTGTTTTCAGAATCTCTGTATGAAGCAACGCAACTCCATTTGTATGTTTGGAACCATATACCGCCAAACGGGCCATATGAATAAGTCCTGCATCAATAATTTTCATCAAATCGAGCTTTGTCTTAGGACGGCTTTGTTTTAACGTCTCTTGCACTTGCTCAAATTGCTCCACACTTTCTTTATTATCTTCTATTTCCAATATTGTTGAAATCTCTTCTGTTTCCCTATCGCATACTGCTTCCTCTATAACAATCTGATCGTAACCTTTTTCTACTAGCTCACTTTCAAGTCTTGTTTCTATCTTCTGGATGATTTCGTAAACATCCGGCAAAATTTCAGAAAAGAGTGTAACCTCCCATTTCTCAAGGGCTTCTGACATAATCGTATGATTTGTATAATGAAATGTTTCTCTTGCAATACAAAATGCCGTTTCAAAATCAACTCCATCTTGTTGCAGCAATCGAATCAGCTCTGGAATCGCTACAACAGGATGTGTATCATTTAACTGAATCGCATAACGGGCCGAAAAGCTCGAATAGTCATTACCATTTGTATTTTTATATTTTTTTATAATATCTTGTAGAGATGCACTGGTAAAAAAATACTGCTGTTTTAGTCGTAAACTCTTTCCTACACGTCCACTATCATTTGGATAAAGAACATTTGACAACATTTCCGCGTTTGTTTTCTCAAGCACCGCACCTTGATATTTTTGTTCATTAAACAGTAAAAAATCAAACTCCTGCATCGGCTCGCTCTGCCATAATCGTAATGTATTGATATGATCTGTCTGGTATCCAATCACCGCCATATCGTATGGGACAGCTTTGACAGTTTGATCAGAAAAGACAACTACTACTGCATCCTCTACACGGCGGATCGACCACGGATCTCCGAATCTCTGCCAATTGTCTGCTGTTTCAAGTT
>CAKSKO010000018.1 GCA_934465125.1 uncultured Eubacteriales bacterium | reverse complement strand
TGCACCGTTCATGACAAACTCAACACCCTTTGCAATTGCACAAAACTTCCCGATAATCAGCTTATCCCCAAGATAACTATAGTGATGGGTAACATATTTTTCAAATTCCTGTGCGCCATCAATATCATCATAATATGTATAATCCCCAACTAAAATATTCGGATTCTTTATTACATTTTTTATGAAACAAATCTGTTTGATTTCTTTATTTGGATAAACCGAATTTGCATCCGGTGTATGAATACCCATACTACCCCTCCTTGTCGTTTTCTCCATTATAACACGTTATTTAAAAAAATAAATGGTAATTTTGCACCTTTTTCAGCTTGACACCCTAAATAAATTACGTTATACTAAAATAAATAAAATAAGCAAACGGACCGCATCTTTTTCTGACTATAACGAATAAGATCGTTCGAATAAAAATTAAAAAAGAACCGGTCTTCCGGCTCTTTTTTGTTTGTCTGCGCTTTTTTCTAAACAGTGTAAGAGAATTATCAATACGAAAAGAAGGGAATCTTATGAACAGGCATACGGCATCTTTAACATTTCATCCCGCCGTTATTCTTCTTTACTTTTTAATCGTTGTTTCCTTTGTGATGTTTCTTTTTCATCCAGTTTTTTTATGTATCTCACTTTTAGGATCTCTTTCCTATTTCTTTCTTTTAAAGAAAAAGGACTTTCAGTTGTCTTCTATCAAAAAACTTTTGCCGATGTTTTTATTTTTATCACTTTTGAATCCTTTGTTCAACCATCAGGGTGCTACCATACTATTTTCCATCACGCCAACATTTGTCATTACGCTAGAATCTTTTGTATACGGTCTTTTCGTCGGTATTCTATTTTTTTGTATATTTATTTGGTTTGCCTGCTGCAATGTATTGCTTTCGTCTGATAAAATTATTTTTCTGTTTTCAAAATTCGCTCCAAACCTGTCGCTAACTTTTTGTGTTACACTTCGATTATTGGCAAAATATCAAACTAGGCTAAAAGAAATCCGAGCAGCAGGGATTCATTCCTTTGGCAGTGATTCATTTTCTTCGCGATTGCAAAAATTAAAAAAAACTGCACTTTCCTTTTTTTCCGTCATCTCCTGGGCACTTGAAAGTTCCATTATCACTTCAGACTCTATGAAGGCAAGAGGACACGGTTTAAAAGGGCGGACAAGTTTTTCTCTTTTTCGTTTTACTGTACGTGACGCAGTCTCCCTGCTCCTTTTATGCATCCTGTTCTTTTTTATGTTACTAGCTCCCATCAAACAGGAAACGGTCGTTTCCTTCTACCCTTTCTTTTCCCTTTCTCCCCCTTCCGGTCTAACAAAGCTATCGTATTGCAGCTACACAACCCTTTGCTTTTTACCCGTTATATTAGAACTCTGGGAGGATACAAAATGGCATCGCTTACAGTCAAAAATTTAAGTTTTCGTTATCTAACATCCGATCAAAACACCCTTGACAATATCCATCTTGAAATAGAAAAAGGAGAATTTTTTCTTTTGTTTGGTCCGTCTGGTTGCGGAAAAAGTACACTTCTTCGACAGTTCAAAACAGTGCTTACGCCGGCGGGTGTTACAACTGGAGAAGTCTTACTCAATGATACTCCGTTAAAGGAAGTTTCAGAGCGAACACAAGCTTCTGAGATCGGCTTTGTTCTGCAAAGTCCTGACCACCAGATTGTTACCGATAAGGTCTGGCACGAGTTAGCCTTCGGGTTGGAATCTTTGGGCGTCGCTTCGAGTGAGATCCGATTGCGTACTGCGGAGATCTCAAGTTTTTTCGGCATTGAGTCTTGGTTTGATAAGAACACCTCTGAGCTTTCTGGCGGCCAAAAACAACTCTTAACACTGGCCTCAACCATGGTTCTTCAACCGAGCATCCTTGTTTTAGACGAACCAACCGCGCAACTCGATCCCATTGCCGCGGAAGAATTTCTAAACACACTGAAAAAAATCAACTCGGAACTAGGGACTACTATCATCTTATGTGAACATCGTCTGCAAGATGTTCTTCCTCTTGCAGATCGAATTGCTGCAATGGAAAATGGTATAATTACAGCCATTTCTTCTCCCCGTGAAATTGGAAACTGTTTAAAAGAAAAAAATGAGATGCTGTTTTCTTGTCTTCCCGTTTCAGTTCAGCTGCACGGTAAGCTCAAATCCAATCTTCCCTGTCCACTTTCAATCGGAGAAACAAAACATTTCTTAGAAAATCTATTTTTAGATAAGACAATTAAAACAAACAGTATTATTAATACAAAATATAACAGTTCATCCACTCCCATTCTCGCTGCCGATCATCTCTGGTTTCGATACAGCAAAAACTCACCCGATATTATCAAAGAGCTCTGCTTTACTGTTCATAAGGGAGAATTTTTTTGCATAATCGGAGGAAATGGATCTGGAAAAACAACTGTTTTAAATCTGCTCTCTGGTATCTTAAAACCATACCGTGGAAAAATGAAAAGGAATTTTTCAAAGCACAAGCATCACAATACTCTCGGGACCATTGGCGTACTACCACAGGATCCATCGTCCTGCTTGAGAGAAAAAACCGTTCTAGAGGAACTCACTTGCTCTGTGCATAAATCAACACTCACTGCCAAAGAGCAAGAAAAAAAACTCTCCAACATGATAACTGCTCTGGATCTTTCTCTTCTCTTGCAGCGACATCCATATGATCTTAGCGCCGGAGAACAGCAAAGAGTAGCTCTTGCAACGTTGTTACTCTTAGACCCGGATATCTTATTGCTCGATGAACCGACAAAAGGCCTCGATTTCCCTGCAAAACAAAAACTCGCAGCTACCTTAAGACATTTTTTGGAAGATGGAACGACAATCATCATGGTTTCCCACGAAATCGAATTCTGCGCAAAACATACCGATACCTGCGCATTTCTTTTTGATGGTACGATTTTAACACAAGGAGCCCCACAATCTCTTTTCTCAAACAACTATTTTTATACTACTGGTGCGAGCAGAATTTCCCGTCCCTTTTTCAAAAATGTTGTGACGAATGAAGATTTAATATCATTATGTATAGAAAATTCGCAATATAACTTATAATATAATCATTTTCTCGTTGATGTTGTTCCCATACTTTGGTGTCGTAACACACTAGACAAGCGCACAGATTGATTCTATAATGATAATATTCTATGTTTTCATTCTAGGCAGCTAAAATAAAAGGAGGAAAAACGGTGAAGGTGCATCATTTTCAAAGATACCATAGCAAAGAAATAATCCCTACTGCAAATACTTTATTGCTTTTGTCAAAACTATACGCTTTCTCTCCTGATAAATTTTTTCGATTTTTAAAGGGTTCGCTTCTGCCAGCCGACTGCAACCCTGAACCGGATTTCACGCTTCACGATGAAGCAATCTACTGCCAACCGGCTGCAACTTTGCTCCAACCGAGTTATCGCATTTCCGTTGAAACAAAATTAAATAATTTATTTGCCCTCCCGGAGCTTCACAAACATTTCAAGGTTTTTCGGAATGAGCAATATCAAATTTTACTAACTCTAGGTAGTTCTCCTTTGTGCAAAGATATCTCTCTAGAGATTCAAAAAGCGTTATACTCTTATAATCAAGAAAATCAGAAACACATCATTCACAGGGATATGACATTTACAGCGCTGTTAGAAGCTGTGGGTAATGTGCTAACAGAAGCAGACGGATCCTTTTACGAAGTTTTAAAGGATTATCAAAACTATCTCATTTCAGAACATCTAGTAAAAATAGATTACCCGCAATAATATCGGAGCCATAATTATCCTCCGAATTCAGGGCAGGGTGTAGCAATTTTTTGCAATTCCCGACCGGTGGTATAGTCCACGAACCCGTCAGGGCCGATTAGGTGTAATTCCTAAACCGACAGTAATAGTCTGGATGAAAGAATTTTAATTGGTACGAATCTTTTCTTGAGCACTGGAAAAGATCGATTGGAGGCTTTTTAATGGATTCTTATACACACAACAAAAAAAAGACACAGCTAACTCTTCATCATATGACGATTACCGCGATGCTCTCTGCAATCTCAACTGTGTTGATGTTTCTGAGCTTTTCTGTTCCCTTCGCACCTTCATTTTTAAAACTGGACTTTTCTGAACTGCCCGCGCTGCTGGCGTCGTTTACATTAGGGTCTTTTTATGGGGTCGCTGTTGTATTGATTAAAAACTTAATCAATGTTTTTTTTACGACCACTGGAGGCATTGGGGAATTGGCTAACTTTATGATAGGTTCTGCATTTGTTTTCTCCGCCGGAGTCATTTATAAATATAAAAAAACAAAGATTGGTGCACTAGTCAGCATGCTCTCTGGTACAGTCGTGATGGCTATTATCGGAACGCTCGCGAATTACTTGCTGTTGATGCCGATGTATTCCCTGATTATGCCGATGGATGCGATCATCAATCTTTTTCAATCAATTAATCCGTATGCCGACAGTCTTTTGAAAATCATGTTTATTACTATCGTGCCCTTCAATTTAGTCAAAGGACTTTTGGTCTCGGTCATTACTTACTTGCTGTATAAGAAACTTTCTGTGCTAATAAAGAGAAAATTTTATTAAAGAGGACTCTGCAATAAAACATAAGACGCGTTTGAAGCATAACTTCAAACGCGTTTTATGTTGGATGTTGTCTATCATGAATTATTTCTTGCCAGACTCCGCTTTTGAGCTAGCCAACTGGAAAAAACACATAAACGAGACGCCAATTATTCCGCCTACAACGAGACCTATTATAAAACCTAATGTCATAAACTATTTCACCTCTTTTCCACTCTTGCAGAAAAAATGCTTACTTACTAATAAGTTATGTATAAACTCCCAAAATACACTCTTTGCTATATGTTTCAGCGACACAGTCAGACAATTGACTTTTCATTTTATGATTAAGCCGATCAACTAAAGAGCTCCTCGATACTCTTTTTTGCCTGAATCAAATCATGGATCTGTACTGCCTCATCAACTGTAAAACCCTGCTTACCAGAAAGCTTTAAAAGCAAAATATTATATGGTATTCTAAGTTTCTGCACAATATCTTTTTTGTCATTCCGACTCGATCTGCTCATACATTATATTCCCCTCAGAAACGATATTCCGTTTTATCTACTTTGCGTTAAAGCGAAATATCGATATCACCAGTACTATCTTATCATTATTTCGTCTTATGAATTGAAACATCGACACTATTGTGATATTCTAAAAGTGCAATCAGAAAGGACTGAATACCATTGAAGAGAGAAGCTTATTTAAAGCATTTGATCAAACAAAAAGGCACCACTTTAAAAGAATTTGCAGAACAAATCGAAATGCCATACAGCACTCTCCTATCGATGCTCAACGGCTCCATCGGCGGTGCTGCCATCGACAATGTTATAAAAATATGCAGAGGACTCTCTATTTCTATCAGCAAGCTCCAGGAGATCAATGAAACAGAAGAACCTACAGAAACCTTATACTTAAGTGACCACGAAAAACTTTTGATTGAATCTTACCGGGAACATATGGAAATGCATCTTGCAATCAACACACTCTTGGGGATCCATCGAGAAAACTAATCATTCTGGATGCTATTATTTCTCAGCAAATGTAAGCGCCACGGGTATTTTAGCTATGGTTTTTTCTATTTTCTATTTTGACGAGCCATCATACAATATAATTTGGTTATGCTATAATATAATTACAATAAGATATTCGTAAGATTTTCGTGCAAAAATTCAGACACAAGAAGGGATATATTAATATGATAGCAGAGATTATATGCGTCGGTTCAGAACTCTTACTGGGAGATATCGTTAATACAAACGCTCAATTTTTATCGAAGAGCCTAGCACACCTCGGGATTGAAGTACATTATCAAACAGTCGTCGGTGATAATCGGCAACGGCTCCAAAGTGCTTTGGAGATTGCCTTTTCGCGCTCTGATATCGTTGTCACAACAGGAGGGCTTGGTCCGACAAAGGATGATCTAACAAAAGAAAGTGTTTCCAGTTACTTTAAGCATCCCCTCGTTTTTGATCAAGACGCATACGATAATATCAAATCAAAACTACCTTCGTATCATAAAGAACAAAAATTAAGCCAAAGCAACACAAAACAGGCATATGTTCCAAAAGGATGTATCGTACTTCACAATCACCATGGAACAGCCCCTGGCTGCATTTTAAAATCCAACGAGAAACTCGCAATTTTACTCCCAGGCCCGCCAAAAGAAATGGAAACGATGTTTCGGCTCTGCAGTGAACGTTACCTCTCAAACTTAACTGACTATACGTTTGTATCGATCAATGTAAAATTAAAGGAAATTGGGGAATCTGCTGCAGCTGATAAAGTCTCAGATCTTCTTGATTCAAAAAATCCTACAGTGGCTCCCTACGCAAAAGAAGAAGGCGTTTTGCTGCGTGTTACAGCCAGCGCGCACTCAAAAGAAGAAGCACTTTCTCTGATGGAACCTATTATCGATGAACTAAAAAACAGATTTGGGGAACAAATCAAACAGATCTGTTTGCCAGAATAATTTTTAGCACCCTTTTGTCTCCATCTCTCATGTAGACCGAACAAACAAAAATGCTTTTCAACATCCAGAATTCATGGTATAATTAGGACAGTTCAATAAAAATAATAATTTTGCCCATATTGTTTCGAGCAATACTAAGGAGGCATAGATATGTCAGAGCCACAAAAAAATGAAAAATTACTTTTAGAAGAACCATTTCATCATATCATTTATTTTTTAATTAAGTTATGTGATCCTGAAAAAATTCTTTTATTCGGCCCTTGCACCACCAAATCTGTTGAATCTGATAGTTATCTTACCCTTTGTATTGTGACCGATGAACCGTTAGATAAAAACAGTTACTTTTCGACTATCAAATATTTATCTTCTTCCTCTGTAAAAGCGGATCTCTACTTTTTTACCGCAGAAGAAATGGATCTTTTAAAACAATGCCAGACTTCTCTGGTCTATCATATTGTTCGGCAATACCGGGTTTTATACCAGAAACCAGATAATAAATGGGATCAAAAAAGTCATCAACAAACACACCTCACAGAACATTCCTTCCAGGATCGGCAACTTGCTATCGCTGAAAGACATTTTACTGTTGCAACCTTATTTTTACAAAATAATTGTTCGCCCAGCTCAATTTATCAGAACTGTTTTTTATTTGCCTTTTTATCGATGAAAATGTTTGCATCTCGTCTTTTTCTCATTCAACACTCCACACTGGAGAATCTTGCTTCACTTTTAGAACTTCCCAATTCTTGCAAGCCTTATGTAAAAGCTTTGTCTCTTATCAATAGAAAAGACATCAACACATTTGATGTTGTGAATGCTTATCATTCATCTGTAAATCTTGTAAACTTTCTTTATAAGGATAAAAAATATAAAATAAATCGAAAAGCAGTACAATCATTTCTTTATCAAAGAGAATTCAAAAACAAGGTAATTTACAAAATATCAAATCAAGAAAGCCCGTAAGCACTCTTTTTTCATGATACCTAATGGAGGAGACTATAATGACTGATTTTAAAAATAAAGTAATCAGATTTCTTGCTTCATTGAAGGAAGATGGGCAAAAACAAGAATTTCTTTCTTTGCAAACAAAAGAAGATCTTGACCTTTATATCAAAAACACCTCGCTTCCTTTTTCTGAAGATGAAAAATTTAAATTACTTGATTTCATCAAAGAGTGTAATGTATTATTCTCAAACAGAATCTTACCTCTTTATGAATTTGATCAAATAACAATTGATGAAACTGTTTCTATGAATGTACAGTCAAGTGGAGTCAATCTCTTTCCGCTTGTCTCTTTGAATTGAAACAGATAAAAAGCCATCTGCTAAAATATCTTACAGCAGAAGGCTTTTTCTTTTTGTCATATTTTAAGAGTTTACTTTAAGATTTTATAATAAGAGGAAATTTATTTCACCTTTTCCATGTCGCGTGTTGCGACGACATCGACTCCTGTTTCAAGAACATTTTCTATCACTACATCACCGAGTTTTACCGGTGCAAAAACCGTGACCTTGTTGATTTCCTCCATACAAGCAAAGTTCAACTGTTTCGAGATTGCACCGTTTGTTTTAACAGGTAGCACCGGCAACGTTCCATTTGTGATTGTTACAACCGATGTAATCACCCTAACCGGATGCAGTACTTCGTTGATACCATACTCTTTGCCCCTGGAGCAAGCATTGCCTGTAACCTTCTTTTCTTCTGCATCCACTTTTAAACTGCATCCCATCGCCAAAATAACCGCTTTGGTTTTCAGGATCATGTAACCCTCTGATTGATTCATTGCATGTATTCCCTTTTCTTTTATGATCGTGAGCACCATGGTATCGAGTTTGACTTCAATATCTGTACACTTAACCATATCAATATATCACGCAGCATATTCCGGTCCCGTTAATTCCTCTTTGAAGGTATTGGGATATTATATTCTCTGGAAGTAATTTTCTGTACCTTTGGTCCGCAAAACCCTCTCTGGCATCTTCCCATTCCAGGCCTGCATCTTCGCTTGACCCCATCGATGGATAATACGCCAAACGACCGGTGAATCGCGTCGACAATCTCCCCCTCTGTGATGCTTGCGCATCTGCAAATCACTCTGCCATAAAGCGGGTTCTTTTTAATCAACTTCTCCTTTTCTTTCTCTGAAAGCTCCATAAAACGGATTTGATAGCGAATTTGGATCAAAATCGAAGTTGCTTGTCAAAGAGAGTCCTGCATCCCTTAAGATATTGACAATCTCTTCAGCAATCGCCGGTGCAGAAGACAATCCCGGTGATTTCATACCCGCCGCGTCGATAAACCCTTTTACTCCTTCGTTCTCTTCCACGATAAAGTCATTGTTCGATGAAACTGCACGAAGTCCTGAAAACTTTCTGATCGTCTGTCGGAAATCAATCCTTCTAGTGGCTCACATCGAGACACTTCTGACCCCAACTAAACCGGAAACTGTTGTTTTTTGTCCTCCTTATCGCTCTATATCAATTGCGTCGGGTCCTACTAATAGGTTTCCGTGCATCGTTGGTGTTACTAGAATTCCTTTTCTCATTTCTGATGGACATTGAAAAATTGTGTGGTGAAACCGAGCTCCTTCCTTTTTATCCATAACAAAATATTCTCCGGCGCGCGGATGAATCTCGAACGTTTTCTCACAAACCATGTTATGTACTTCATCCGCATATACGCCGGCTGCATTTACGATAAATTTTGTCTCTACCATATCCCCGTCTTTTGTATGGATCATAAAATGCTCTTTTTTCTCAATTGAAACAACTTCTTTTTGAGGTTTTACCTCTCCTCCGTTTTGCACTCCATTTTCAATCCTTTTTCGTAAAGCACTTTGATTGTTTTGATATCTTCCTCATCAAATCCAATTACAAGTGATTCATTTCTAACAAATGACACATGGAGCTGATTACACATCTCATTCCCCTTGACATTATACTTTGCCGTAAGCGTTTCAGGAATTGGATCGTATCCCGCATGTACAATCGCAGAATTCGCTTTTGTTGATCCTATCGCAACATCGTTCTCTTTTTCAAACACTGCAATCTTAATCCGATATTTTGTCAGTTTTCTAAAAATTGACCCACCAACAATTCCCGCACCAATAATGACCACGTCATATATTTATATCTGTCCTTTCATAAAAAAGTCAAGGTAAAAAAGCGCGATCATAGAATCTACCACACGCTTCCTGCACTTGAGTCTTACTTCTCTAAAGCACATTTTGATCTTTTTTTAACGAAAAATAGTGATTATTTTTATCATGCATTTTCATGTTTTTAACACCATTTAAACTCTGTGGTTTTTGTTTTATGCGCAACATAATTATTCTATGGTTGGTCCACTTTGCGGTCCCATCTCGGGCATTTAGTTCTTTAGGTCAAACACTTCACAGTTCAACGTTCTCTGAAATAGCCCAAATTTTTGATTGGACCACCATCACGCGATGTTATTATATCACACCTGCGATGGGCAAACCGCGCACGATCCCGTCCACTAATCAAACCGGGCGCATACAGGCGCGTAAAAACGTCCGCGTCACAGTTTCTCTGCCGATATTATACCACACAATAATAGCCCATAGAAGATTTTTTACTACGATTGACCTTTTATCCAGCACTAATCGGATCCCTTTTTAATGTTGTGCGTTTCCTGGTAAATGATAAAAAGTAGCTCAAGGGAGCCAAACCACCAACATCAGAAATCTGCTGTCTTTGTTAAAATACTCTCACATTATCCGCCGTATTCCAAATCGATATCTTCACTCCGCATTCCTTACTAGAAAATCAGTGTATCGTAACCTGATCACATTGCGGTCATCCCATTGATTCCCTGTGCCCCAACCGTTTAAAAACATCAGCAGAAACACAATCACTATATTTTCTCTATCTGATAAAAATAGGTTCATGATCACCGATACAATTAATCCTATCTCCGAAAAGCAGCGTGGATTCGACCGATCAGACACATTTCCCAGCACAAACTTAATGATTCCGTAAGCAAGTCCTAGCGCTCAGACCACGAACCCGATCCCTTTTATTATCGAAGAGTATTCTCTCTTAGAAATCGTTTCCATTAGTTTGGCTAGCTTTAAAAAATCCAATATTTCACATCCCTTGCAGACAAAATTTTAACCATAAAAACACAAGAAGCAGTATCACGCTGATAAATTTGTGATTTTATATTATTTTATTTTTCACTACAATAAATATCATGATATAATTTCTTTTCTAATAAAATCTAAAACTTCTTTATTTTACCGTATTTTCAATCACTTTTTTATATCATTTTTGCTGCTAATCTTCCAAATAAAAGAGCATCTGCTATAAAGCAGATGCTCTTTTATTTGCATACCAAC
>CAKSKO010000017.1 GCA_934465125.1 uncultured Eubacteriales bacterium | reverse complement strand
ACATTATACTGCATCCCTTCCTCACAAATCTTTTGAATCTCTTTCCAAGTTGCAGTCTGCGATAACAGCGTATGATCAACTGCTTCAAGAATTTTTTTATGGTCCATAATTAATCCTCTCTTTCCACTTTATCTGCTACCCTTTTCATATGGGACTCCATCTGCTTTTGGTGCAACAGATCGGCCAACAAAAAGTATCAAAACAACAATTGTCAGGATATACGGAAGCATTGCAAGAATTTCAGACGGAACAGCAAAGTTTCCACCACCGAGCACTACAACCAACGCCTGCGCAAATCCAAATAAAATACAGGCGCCATATGCCCCAAACGGCGTCCATTTGCCGAAAATCACAGCCGCTAATGCAATAAATCCTTGACCACTGATTACTGTAGGAGTAAATTGCGAAACAACTGCCAGCGTCATCGAAGCTCCTCCGAAGCCTGCCAAAATTCCTGATAAAAACACACATACATAGCGTGTTAATGAAACATTAACCCCCAACGTATCAGACGCCGCAGGATGTTCTCCTACAGAACGAATCCTAAGACCCCATTTTGTTTTATAAAGCATAAACCATAAAAATATAGCAACTCCCAACGCTAATATTACAGTAATATCAACATTTAAACTAGCATAAGGTGTATTTGAAAGTCCGTCTTCTCCAAAAATTTTGGGAAGTTTCTCGGGGACCGGCGGCGTCATCGTTGCACCCTCAAAAAGTAGCCTCGATAAAAATAGCGCAACACCAGGACCAATTAAATTGATTGCAATACCCGCAATCGTCTGATCTGCTTTAAAGGAAACGGAAGCAATCGTTAAAAGTAAGGCTAAGCTCCCTCCTGCTAAACCTGCTGTCAACAACCCGAACCAAGGATTTCCCGAAAAGTATCCGACAGCAGCACCAGTAAACGCACCAATTGTCATCATACCTTCGATTCCGATATTGATGACGCCAGAACGCTCTGATATGACCCCTCCCATTGCTCCGAAAATGAGCGGGGTCGAATACATCAAGGTAATCCCAATGATGATGATAATACTAGTTGCCATTCTTGTTCACCTTCCTTTCGAGTTTTTGCGCCAATACAGGTACAATCTTTGTCAGTGCAACAAAGAATACAATCGTTCCAATCATAATATTAATGATTTCGGACGGTGCACCAATCTCCGATTGAATGGACTGCCCTCCATAAAGCAACCCGCTAAACAATAATCCGGCAAAAATGCAGCCAATCGGAGAACTGTTTGCAATCAAGGCAACCGAAAGACCATTAAACCCGTTGTTTTCAAACACAGAAATCGTTGATATATTGTGCGGTGCCATACCTGTAATCGTTAATGCACCGGCAAGACCGGAAATCGCTCCTGCAATCAACATCGACTGTAAGATGTTTTTATTAACATTAATTCCCGAAAACTGCGACGCATTTCGGTTAAATCCAACTGCACGCAACTCGAAGCCTTTGGTTGTCTTATAAAGTAAAAACCAAATAAAAACAGCTAATGCCACAGCAACAAGAATTCCAAAATTGATATCTGTTTTCAGCAAAACATCGGAAAGAAAAGAATTTCCTCTAAGATAAGCAATCCCCTCCTTTGATGCTTTCCAATCGTATAACAACTTAATAAAACTGCTGCGATTTACCGGATACGTACCGGTTGTATTCGGTTTATGGAATACCGCCGCGTTCGCTATAAAATTCGCTAAATAGAGTGCAATCCAGTTTAGCATAATGCTTGTAATAACTTCATGGATCCCAAATTTCGCCTTTAAGAATCCAACGATACCGCCAAAAATTCCGCCCGCGACCACGCCTGATAAAATCACGATTGGGATTTGGAGAATTGGAGGCAAATTCAAAGAAATTCCAATAATGGTAGCTGCAATTGTTCCTACAATGTATTGTCCTTCTGCCCCAATATTAAATAATCCGGTTTTAAATGCAAAGCCAACACTAAGTCCTGTTAAAATAATCGGAGTCGCTTTAATGATAACATTTACAACCGATTTTGGACGCGCAAATATCCCCTGAAACATAACAGCAATCGCTTCAAAAGGGTTATATCCTGCCACTGCTAGTATAATAGATGCAATGATAAAACCACACAGAATCGCTACGATTGTCGATGTGATTGGCTTTTTTAAAAGTTTAGATAGAGTCTGCATTCCGTTTACCTCCTGCCATCAACAATCCTACGGTATTTTCGTCAACCGTTCCCTGCTTAAATGTACCAACAATGGTTCCATCATAGATAACAGCAATCGTATCGGAAACATTCATCACTTCATCTAGTTCCAGCGAGATTAAAAGAATTGCCTTTCCCTGATCGCGAAGTCTCACGAGTGTTTTATGGATATACTCAATCGCTCCGACGTCCAGTCCTCTTGTTGGCTGGACTGCAATCAGGAGATCAGGATCATTGGCAACCTCCCTGGCAATAATCACTTTTTGCTGATTTCCACCGGAAAGTCCCCGAACCGCAACGCCTTCACAATTAGCTGGTCTAATATCATAATCTTTGATAAGACCTTTTGCAAATTCATCTATTTGTTTATTGTTTAAAACTCCCATTTTGGAATATGGCTTTTCACGATACTTTTCAAGAACTGCATTTTCTGAGACTGTAAAATCAAGCACCAGTCCGCATTTCTGACGATCTTCATGTATAGTTGAAACCTTATGATCAATAACATTTCTTGTATTCGTATTCTGAAGTTCTTTTCCATGGATTTTAATAGTTCCTTGTTCCGCTCTTGATAAACAAGTTATCGCTTCAATAAGCTCTTTTTGCCCATTTCCATCGATTCCGGCAATCCCCACGATTTCTCCTCTTCTAACAGATAACGAAAGGTTCTTTACTGCGTCAAGTTTTCTATCGTCCTTTACAGTCAAATTATTGATTTCAAACACAACTTCACCAAAATTCGCCGGTTTCTTTTCAACAACTAATTTTACTTCATGTCCTACCATCATCGTTGCAAGATCAGATTGATCAACATCCTTGACGTCAACCGTATCAATATATTTTCCTCTTCTAATAATAGTACACGCATCAGAGGATTCTTTGATTTCTTTTAACTTATGTGTAATAATAATGATCGTTTTACCATCTTCAATTAGACTATGCATGATAGAAAGAAGCTCTTTGATCTCAGCAGGCGTTAGTACAGCTGTTGGTTCATCGAGAATCAATAAATCTACACCGCGATACAGCGCTTTTAAAATTTCGACGCGCTGCTGCATTCCAACAGAAATATCTTCAATTTTTGCGTCAGGATCAACTTCAAGACCATATTTTTTTACAATATTCTTAATTTCCTGACGCGCTTTTGACATATTGATCATACCAATTGCATTTGTGATCTCATTTCAGAGGATAATATTTTCAGTTACAGTAAAATTATCTACAAGCATAAAATGCTGATGCACCATACCGATTCCATGCTCAATCGCTACATTTGGATTTTTAATATTTACCTTTCGTCCATTTAAATAGATTTCACCCTCGTCTGCCTGATATAGACCATATAAAATATTCATCAATGTACTTTTTCCCGCACCATTTTCACCCAATACAGCATGGATCGTTCCCTTTTTTACATCCAACTTCACGTGATCAAGCGCACAAAAGTTTCCAAACATTTTGACTATCCCGCGCATCTGTACTGCATAATTCTCGCTAATCTCCATTCATAAGCCTCCTTTGCGTTATTTTTATTTTGTATAAGAGGATAGAGAGATAAGAAATCCCTCATCTCTCTATTTATTTCACCAGCCTCAACAAGCTGCAGATGACCTTATAATGTTTTTAAATAAGCGTCAAAGCTCGCCTTATCCTGAGGGGGAACAATCTGCCCGTCGATAATTTTTTGCTGGACTTCCATCGCAGCTTCATATACCGCAGGATCCATATTGGGGTTGCTTTCCGGCAATCCGACACAATCCTCCTTGAGTCCATAAGTCAAGGTCTGTCCGCCCACTTCTTTTCCATTCATCTCATCTATTGAAACAATTTCAACAGCTTTTCCAACGTTTTTTAATGCCGAAGTTAACACATTATTCGGTGCCAAGTATGCTTGATCACGATCGACTCCAATCGCAAATTTATTTGCTTCTTTTGCCGCCTCGATTACACCCACACCCGCTCCACCAGCAGCGTGAAAAACAACATCACAGCCGTCAGAAATCATCTTGGACGCCGTTGCTTTTCCTTTTGTTGCATCACTGAAACTCTCCACATACTGTGAAGAAACTCTAATATCTTTTCCAAGCTCTTTTGCCGCATACTGCACTCCAGCGGTATACCCGTATTCAAACTGATCAATAATTGCCCCTGCAATACCACCAACAAAACCAACAGCATCGGTTTTTGTTGTTTTACCAGCGACATATCCAGCTAAAAAGGAAGATTCTTGCGCCCTAAACATAACTCCTGTTACATTCGGCAAGGTCTCATCCCCATAAGAATTATCTGCAATCGCGTAGTGAATATCGAGATTTATCTCCGCTGCTGCAGCCACCGAATCTGCCATTGCAAAACCGATTCCCCAGATTAAATCACAATTCTGATCTGCTAACTTATTCATATTGGTGATATAATCCGTTGCCTGATTCGATTCAAGATAGCTTACTTTTGCACCGGTATTCTCACTGAATGCTTGTAATCCTTCCCAAGCAGAATGGTTAAAGGATTGATCGTTCACCCCTCCGGTATCTGTCACCATCGCGGCAGTAAAAACTTCATTTTTATTTGTATTTCCGCTGCATCCAATAACTGATCCTAGCATAACCGCAGAAAGCGCCAATGCAATTGCTTTTTTCATTCATTCTCCTCCATTTTTTAATAATAGTTTTCTGTTCTATTCTTTTCAGAATACTCACTTACTATTATGCCAATTCCAATGCAATTTTCATCATTTCAGTAAAACCAGTTTGTCTTTCCTCTGCTGGCAATGATAATCCCTTTAATGGACAATCAGAAATCGTTAGCATACAGAGCGCTTTTTTCCCTGTTCTTGCTGCATTCATATAGAGTGCTGCCGCTTCCATTTCAACAGCCAAAACCCCCATCTTCTTCCATTTCAGTAATGCAGTTTCATCGTCATCATAAAAGGTATCTGAAGAGAGGATATTTCCAACCACAGTATTAATATTCTGCTTTCTTGCAGACTCAACTGCACGCTCTACAAGATCATAGCTTGCAACAGGTGCAAAAGTCCCTGGCAAGTGATACTGCGCAGCATAATTGGAATTGGTGCAAGCCCCTAATCCGATTACAACATCCCTTAAATTGACTTTATCGTCAATACTTCCAGCTGTTCCGATACGGATAATATTTTCAACCTCGTAGAATGAGAACAATTCGTATGTGTAAATTCCAACCGACGGAATTCCCATTCCACCTCCCATCACAGAAACTTCTTTTCCTCTGTATTTTCCAGTAAATCCGAGCATATTTCGTACTGTATTAAAGCATGTTACATCCTCTAAAAAATTCTCCGCAATAAACTTCGCTCTAAGCGGATCTCCCGGCATTAAAACAGTCTTGGCGATATCACCTAAGTTTGCAGCATTGTGTGGCGTAGGGGTATTTGCCATATTCATAACCTCCCATAAATTTTTAGATATTGGACATTACTGAATCCTTTCAAGCTACACAGATTCCGTAAATGAACACTCTTATTATAAACAACCTTTACTAAAAAATAGCTGCTGCTTAATGAAAAACCAGATCAAATAACTCAATTATATTAAATTTTATTAATAGTTATACCGCTTGTCTAATTACTTTCTTTATCTTTACACATTTCCTGACTATTTACGTCTGATATTTTAGGTTTATTAATTTTCAGCGCTTTGAGAAGCGTTCGATCAAGGATTTCTGAAAATTTTTGAATCGATGGTCCACCTGCAATTGCAGCAAAAATTGTTGCCGGACCAAACCGTCCTCCCATAAAAAATCCAATTACTAACGTTGTAATATCCAAACAAACTTTTACAAGCCGAAACGACTTATGGATCTTCTCTCCTATAAACATCGTCAAAGCTGTCCACGGGTCGAGCCCTATATCAACTGCGATAAAAATCGCAATTCCTAAAAATAGCATAAAACAACCTAGCAGAAAAGAAAAAATCTGCCACCCGATTACATCTGTTGGAATATGAAGCACACCAAAAATTTTGAAGCCAAGCTGAACAAAACTTCCAAGCGGCAACGTATAAATAAAAGTCCCAATATTAATATATTTTCGTGCGATAAAGAAGATAATCACCATTAAAGTGTAATTAACAATATTTGTAGCAAGGCCTAGATTGTTAATCCCTGTTAGTTGATACATGACAGAGCGGACTCCGTCAAAAAATACTGAAAGCGGATCATTTCCCATGAATGCTGAAGCATTAAATGCGATAGCAAAGCCGATAAATGCTACTCCAAAAAAAGCTATAATAATTTTTTTCGCCCAAACTGAAACTATCTCTTTGGAAAGCTTAATCTCTTTACTCATACACCATTACCTTATCAAGAAAAGATTGCCCTTTTGTTTTTTGCTCAATAGCAAAATATTCAAGAATCGTCGCAGCAATATCAGAAAAGCTGTTTCTAGTTCCAAGATTTACACCAGGTTTAATATGCTTTCCGACCATAACAAGAGGGGTATATTCCCGAGAGTGATCAGTCGAAGCAGTTGTTGGGTCACAACCATGATCGGCTGTTATCATTAAAATATCATCCTCTTTCATATGCGAAATCAATTCCACTATCTGTTGATCAAATGCAGTAAGTGCCTTTGCGTACCCATCTGCATCATTTCGATGTCCATACAGCATATCAAAGTCGACGAGATTAACAAAACAAAGCCCTTCAAAATCTTGTTTTGAAATTTCAATCGTCTTTTCCATTCCATCGTTATTATTCTTCGTTCTTACAAAGCTGCTAATCCCTTTTCCAGCAAAGATGTCATTAATCTTTCCTACCGCAATGACATCTTTTCCGCTCTCTAGAAGCTGATCGAGCATTGTTGTATGCGGTGGCTGAAGAGAAAAATCATGACGGTTACTTGTCCGCTTAAAGTCTGGGAATTGCCCAACAAAAGGTCTTGCGATTACTCTTCCCACACCATATTCTCCAACAAGCATCTCTCTTGCCAGATTACAGTAATGATATAACTCCTCTACTGGTACAATATCTTCATGCGCCGCTATTTGAAAAACACTGTCGGCAGAGGTATAAACGATTAACGATCCGGTCTCAATATGTTCCTTGCCGTAATCGAGTAACACGTTTGTCCCCGAATATGGCTTATTGCATAATACCTTGCGCCCTGTTAGTTTTTCAAATTTTTCAATTACTTCTGCTGGAAATCCGTTTGGAAAAGTAGGAAGTGGCTTTGGGGATTGAATTCCTGCAATCTCCCAATGGCCAATCGTTGTATCTTTCCCTTTTGATACTTCTGCCATACGCCCAAATGCACCTATTGGGTACTGCTCTTTCTCTTTACAAGTTACTCCATCAATATTAAACAGCCCAAACCGTTTCATATTCTTCATGTCAAAACAGTCTCTATTCGCAACCGCAGCGATTGTATTGCTTCCAATATCCCCGTAAGCAGCTGCGTCTGGCATTTCTCCTATGCCAAAGCTGTCAAGAACAATTAAAAAAACCCTTTTCATTCTTATCCATCCTTTATACATTGTTATTACAACGATACCATCCAACTGTATTTTCTATAAATCACCAATTTTATATTAACACAAAATTCTACGAAAAACAAACATAAATTGATATTTTATAAATATTTTATAAAATATTCTCACAAAACTCTCCTAGAAATGCTTCTAAAATCGAACGAAATGACAATTCTATATTTGTACCTTCTTAAAGCATCTCAATGCGGTAAAAAAGTGTTGCAAAATCAATCGGAATATCTCGATAAATATAAGATGCCAACGAGTCCTGCACCAAACGTTAAAAAGCAGGTTAAAATTTCTATCCCGTTCGGTAATCCGGGAAAAATCTCTCTTAAAGATACTAAAACAAACCCAATAATCAAGAGATATGTTGCCTGTGGATAATTCTTCATTGCTTTTTCAAGTAGCCTTGTAGAAAGGCAAATTCCCAGTGCAACACCAAATACAAGCGCAACCAAAAAAGCAATCTGCATCTGTTCAATCGCGGTTAGAGTTGTTTCATAGATTCCTAAAATTAAAAGCATATAGGAAACACTAATACCGGGCAACACAAGCGCCACAGATAGGACTATCCCCGCTGCAACTAAAATGATGTAGGAAATAATCCCAGCATTTTGATCGATTTTTAACGCATTCTGAGGGATCATCTCAATCAGTAAAACCAAAAGTGCGCCCAAAGTTGGGTACAGTAACACTGAAAAGGAAAATTTCTTTATTTGTGCTTTCCTATAAAGCATCGGAACGCTGCCAAGTGCCGCACCCAAAAATAAAAACATCATCGGCATACGGAATGTATTCGTAACAAATAAAATTGCTTTCGAAAATAATATAATTCCGACAACTGCACCGCCGCCGACTGTCAAAAGTGTGATAATGCTCTCTTTTGTCTCTTTAAAAAAGGAACTGATCGACGAAATAAGATCATCGTAAACATTTAATATAATTGCAATGGTTCCTCCGCTAACTCCTGGAATCAGCATAGAAGCGCCAATAACAATTCCTTTAATTGTATCTATAATAAGATTTTTTTTTCGCATACCAGCACTCCTATTTCAAAAATTCAACTAAAGCTTGAGCTGTTCTTGCGCAGAATCTTGTTCTCTTAATATCGCACCGAGAGCGGGAAGATTTTTGGTACGATACCTGTTTGGATTAATAAGATCGTCTTTTTGATACCTTGTGACACTTAGTAAGCGATGCCCTCGTTTTAAGGTCATCACAGCAACCCCTTGTGTATTTCTTGTTGTTTTTAAAGAAATGGCGCCTGTTTGTAGCAGTAGTACCCGCCCCGATGAAGAAGATAACAAATATTCTTCTTCCTTGTCTTGAAAACAAGCAAAAACCAAAGGTGATTTATCAGAATATGCTCCCACTAATTTTTTTCTGTTGGTTTTGGTCTCATATGCTGCCAAAGAAACCTTTGACACCTTTCCATTCTCAAAGAAAAACAACATTGTACCGCAATAGTCCTTCGTACATACCATACAGACTATCTTTTCAGATTCTTCCATCATAAGTTTTGCAGGAATATATTCACCCAATACACTTGCTTTTGTATCAGAAAAGTCTGCTGTTTTTGCTTTATATACCTTGCATAAATTTGTAAAAAACAAAAGATGAGATCCATTTGTACTGTCAATCACCTGCAAAATTTCATCATCATTTTTTAACTTTTGCTCTGAGTTCATTCTTAGAGACTGTAGCGTAATCTTTTTAAAATACCCTTCTTTTGTTAAGAATAGTGTAACAGGATAGTCGGGAATTTCCTCTTCTATCTTTTCTTCTTCAATTTCATCTAGATATAAAAGCATACTTTTTCGCGGCTGGCCATATTTTTTTTCGATTTCCATCAACTCTGAAATAATGATTTTCTTAACTTTCGTTTTGCTTTCTAAAATACTCTTTAGCTCTGCAATTGCATTCTGGAGATCCTCTATTTCATTTGTTCGCTTTAGTATATATTCACGGTTTAAATGACGAAGTTTAATCTCTGCTACATATTCCGCTTGAGTCTGATCAATTCCAAAGCCAATCATAAGATTCGGGATAACCTCCGATTCTTCCTCTGTTTGACGAATGATTTTGATCGCTTTATCAATATCAAGTAAAATCTTTTTAAGACCTTCCAACAAATGAAGTTTTTCGTTCTTTTTTTGTAAATCAAAATGAGTCCGTCTTTTGACACATTCCATCCGAAATGCGATCCATTCTAACAGCAGTTCTTTTACTCCCAGAACACGCGGTACCCCTGCAATTAAGACATTAAAATTACAAGAAAAGGTGTCTTCAAGAGTCGTCATGCGAAAAAGCTTTTGCATTAATTTATCGGGATTTACATTGCGCTTTAAGTCAATCGTAATCTTAAGCCCAGTTAGCCCCGTCTCGTCTCTGATATCAGCTATTTCTTTTACCTTTCCCTGTTTTACCAAATCTATTACCTTTTCGATAATGGCTTCTGTTGTCGTTGTTGGAGGAATACTTGTAATATCAATACAATTTACCGATGGATCATATAAATACCGAGAACGGACTTTAATTCCGCCGCGACCTGTTTTATAAATATTTTGAATTGCCTTTCTGTCGTATATAATCTGTCCAGCCCCTGCAAAATCCGGTGCAAGTAAGGTAGATACAATATCATGCTCAGGATCTCGCATCAGTGCGATGGTAGTCTGACAGACTTCCTTTAAATTAAACGGACAAATAGAACTCGCCATTCCAACTGCAATTCCAGTATTTGCATTGACAAGGATAGAAGGAAAGGCAGCAGGAAGCAACAACGGTTCCTTGAGGGTATTATCATAATTGTCTACAAAATCTACTGTATCCTGATCAATATCTTTAAAAAGCTCCTTACAAATTGGATCAAGTCTTGCTTCTGTATATCTCGAAGCTGCCCATGCCATATCCCTAGAATAAAATTTTCCGAAATTCCCTTTAGAATCAATATATGGATGCAACAGCGCTTCATATCCTCGGCTCAAACGCACCATTGTATCATAAATCGCAGCGTCGCCATGCGGATTCAGTTTCATCGTCTGCCCCACAATATTTGCAGATTTTGTCCGCACTGAATGCAATAATCCCATTTTATACATCGTAAAAAGAAGCTTTCTATGCGATGGCTTAAACCCGTCAATTTCCGGAATCGCACGTGACAAAATCACGCTCATCGCATATGGCATATAATTTTGTTCAATTGTATGAACAATCCTTTGCTCTACAACTTCTCCAGCACCATTAATAACACCATTGATTTTTTGTATTGTTGTTTTTTTACTGCTTCCCCGTTTCTTTGGAGACATTTTTATCAACCCCAGAATTTATATTCCTTTTCAAGCTTTATTATTCCTCTTCT
>CAKSKO010000016.1 GCA_934465125.1 uncultured Eubacteriales bacterium | reverse complement strand
GCTCGGAAGCAGCTTTGTATCACCCTGTTCCTCAATCTTGACTTTTCGCATCATTTGGCGAACAATAACCTCGATATGTTTATCGTTGATATCAACACCCTGCATTCTATAAACACGCTGCACTTCCTGAATCAGGTAATCCTGCACCGCAGAAGTTCCGCAGATCGCCAACACATCATGAGGATTGACAGAACCTTCTGTAATCATATCACCTGCTTTGATCTGCTGTCCTTCTTCCACTCGGACCCTCGATCCAAACGGGATTAGATAGGATTTCTCGTCACCGGTATCTTTATTATAGATAACAGCATGCCGGTTCTTTTTAATCTCTTCAAAGCGAACTTCACCTGCGATTTCACTAATAATCGCCAAATGTTTCGGTTTTCTTCCTTCAAACAATTCTTCAATACGCGGAAGACCCTGTGTGATATCCTCAGCACTCGCAACACCGCCGGTATGGAATGTTCTCATTGTTAGCTGTGTACCTGGTTCACCGATTGACTGCGCTGCAACGATTCCGACTGCTTCACCGACTGTTACCGGCATTCCATTTGCCAAGTTTGAACCATAGCATTTCTTGCAAACACCGTGTTTTGCTTTGCACCCCAAAATCGAACGGATATTGATGCGTTCAACACCCTTGCTCAAAATCAGGTTCGCATCCTGGTCATCCATCATCTTATCTTTCGAAACAAGCACTGATCCTGTTTCCTCGTCGATAAAGTCTTCACAGAGATATCTTCCAAGCAATCTCTCATGGAGTGTTTCGATCACTTCTTTTCCATCGCGGATCTCAAACACTTCGATTCCTTCCTGCGCTCCACAGTCATCTTCTCTGATAATTACATCCTGAGATACATCAACAAGACGTCTTGTCAAGTATCCAGAGTCAGCAGTACGAAGCGCCGTATCAGCTAAACCTTTTCTCGCACCACGTGAAGAAATAAAGTATTCTAAGATGTTGAGCCCCTCACGGTAGTTCGCACGAATCGGAATTTCGATCGTTTTACCGGATGTATTTGCAATCAAACCGCGCATCCCGGCTAACTGTCTGATCTGGCTCATCGAACCACGTGCACCGGAATCTGCCATCATAAAGATCGGGTTATATTGATCTAGGTTTTGTTGCAGAGCAGAAGTAACGTCGTTTGTTGCTTTCTCCCAAATCTTAATGATATGTGAAAACCTCTCGTCATCAGAAATCAATCCTCTTCTAAACTGTTGTGTAATCTTATCAATCTTTGCTTCCGCTTCTCCAATAATCTGCTTTTTTGTTGGGGGAATCACTGCATCACAAACAGCAACCGTAATGGCGCCACGTGTAGAATACTTAAACCCTTGCGCTTTGATATTATCGAGCACCTCTGACGTCTTTTGCGTTCCGTGAACTTTAATACACTTCTCAATAATCCAACCAAGCTGCTTTTTCCCCGCCAAAAACTCTATTTCCAGCTTGAATCTATTTTCCGGAATGCTGCGGTCTACAAATCCCAGATCCTGCGGGATCGGCTGATTGAAAATAATTCTTCCAACAGTTGTATCAATAATCTTAGAAACCTTTTCTCCATCAATTTCAAGCGTTCTTCTAACTTTGATCTTTGCGTGCAGACTGATAACCTTTGCGTCATACGCCATAAGGGCTTCATTAAAGTCTCTGAATACTTTCCCCTCACCCAGTTCTCCGTCTTTGTCAAGTGTTAGGTAGTAAGATCCAAGAACCATATCCTGTGTCGGAACTGCAACAGGCCTTCCGTCAGACGGCTTCAACAGATTGCCAGCAGCCAACATCAAGAAACGCGCTTCTGCCTGAGCCTCTGAAGAAAGTGGAACGTGCACCGCCATTTGGTCTCCGTCAAAGTCTGCGTTGTAAGCGGTACAAACGAGCGGATGAAGCTTTAGCGCTCTACCTTCTACCAAAATCGGTTCAAACGCCTGAATTCCCAAACGGTGCAGCGTTGGCGCACGGTTGAGTAAAACGGGGTGACCTTTAATGACGATTTCAAGTGCGTCCCATACCTCAGGTTTTGCGCGGTCAACCGCTTTTCGCGCAGCCTTAATGTTTCCGACTGCACCAGTCTCAACCAGCCGTTTCATTACAAACGGTTTAAACAGTTCAAGCGCCATTTCCTTCGGCAATCCGCACTGATACATTTTAAGTTCTGGTCCAACAACAATAACAGAACGACCTGAATAGTCAACACGCTTTCCCAAAAGGTTCTGACGGAATCGACCCTGCTTTCCTTTTAGCATATCAGAAAGAGATTTAAGCGGTCTGTTGTTTGGTCCTGTTACCGGTCTGCCACGGCGGCCGTTATCAATCAGCGCATCGACTGCCTCCTGAAGCATACGCTTTTCATTGCGAACAATAATATCCGGTGCGCCAAGCTCCAACAAACGTTTGAGACGATTGTTGCGGTTGATTACCCTACGGTATAAATCATTCAGATCTGACGTTGCAAACCGCCCTCCGTCGAGCTGAACCATTGGGCGAATATCCGGTGGAATAACTGGAACAACATCCATAATCATCCACTCTGGTTTGTTTCCAGAAAGGCGGAACGATTCTACAACCTCTAAACGTTTTAAGATCCTAACTCGCTTTTGGCCCGATGCAGTTAATAATTCTTCTTTTAATTGCTTTGATAGTTTCTCTAGGTCAATATCCTGCAGCAGTTTTTTGATCGCTTCTGCACCCATACCTGCTTCAAAGTCGTCTTCATACTTTTCACGCATATCGCGGTACTCTTTTTCATTCAAGAACTGCTGCTTAACAAGATCCCTAGCTTCTCCTGGATCTGTTACGATATATAACGCAAAATATAATACCTTCTCAAGCATACGGGGGGAAATATCAAGAATCAATCCCATTCTTGACGGAATACCTTTAAAGTACCAGATGTGCGAGACCGGGGCTGCAAGTTCAATATGCCCCATGCGTTCTCTCCGAACCTTGGCTCTCGTTACTTCAACGCCACAACGATCACAAATTTTTCCTTTGTAACGGATTCTTTTATATTTTCCGCAATGACACTCCCAGTCTTTCTGCGGCCCAAAAATTCGTTCACAAAACAGCCCATCGCTCTCAGGCTTCAAGGTTCGGTAGTTGATCGTCTCCGGTTTTTTGACCTCACCATGTGACCATTCTCTGATCTGTTCCGGAGATGCAAGCCCTATTTTAATGGATTCAAATACATTAAATTCCACTCTTTTACCCCCTTATTCTATATCCTCTTTTTCTAGCAAATCAAAACCGAGCGAACTCTCTTCGTCCTCTTCATCTGATTCTTCTTCAAAGAATGAAGACTCATCTACCATATTATTGTCGTCTGGATCATCTTCCAAGGTGTATCCATCAAGTCCTGTCATAACTTGCGGTTCATCAAATCCATCGTCAACAGGCGACAGTCCCATGTCGTCGTCTTCATAGAAGTTTTGTTTTAAATCAATTTCCTGTTCGTCGCCGTCGAGCACTTTGACGTCGAGTCCCAAAGATTGTAATTCCTTAATCAGAACTTTAAATGATTCCGGAATGCCTGGTTTTGGAATATTTTGGCCTTTGACGATCGACTCATATGTTTTAACACGCCCTACAACGTCGTCAGATTTTACCGTTAAGATTTCTTGCAAGGTATAAGCTGCACCATAAGCTTCTAGCGCCCATACTTCCATTTCTCCAAAACGTTGTCCGCCGAACTGCGCCTTTCCTCCCAGAGGCTGCTGCGTAACGAGAGAATAAGGTCCAGTGGAACGAGCATGAATTTTGTCGTCGACAAGGTGATGGAGTTTCAGATAGTACATGTAACCAACTGTAACAGGATTATCAAAGAATTCCCCTGTTCTTCCATCCTTCAAAATTGTCTTACCGTCACGGCTGTATCCAGCTTTTTCAAAACACTCAAAAATATCTTCTTCATGTGCTCCATCAAAAACAGGAGTCATAATCTTCCATCCAAGCGCTTTCGCCGCGTATCCCAAATGGACCTCCAATACCTGCCCGATGTTCATACGCGATGGAACACCAAGCGGATTTAACACGATATCGAG
Organism: uncultured Eubacteriales bacterium; assembly: GCA_934465125.1. Classification (GTDB taxonomy): domain Bacteria; phylum Bacillota; class Clostridia; order Oscillospirales; family Acutalibacteraceae; genus CAKSKO01. The sequence goes on along the minus strand of CAKSKO010000016.1, from coordinate 7,324 downwards.
CGGAGTACCATCCGGCAGAAACGGCATATCCTCAACTGGAAGAATTCTTGAAACAACACCCTTATTTCCATGCCGGCCAGCCATTTTATCTCCTACAGAAATCTTGCGCTTTTGCGCGATATAACAGCGGACAACCTTATTGACACCAGGTTGTAGCTCATCATGGCTGTTTTCTCTAGTAAACACTTTAACGTCAACTACAATCCCGTATTCTCCGTGCGGCACACGCAAGGAAGTATCCCTAACTTCTCTTGCTTTCTCTCCAAAAATTGCCCGGAGCAGTCTTTCTTCCGCCGTCAGCTCGGTTTCTCCCTTTGGTGTAACCTTGCCGACAAGAATATCTCCGGCATGTACCTCCGCGCCAATATGAATGATTCCCGATTCATCAAGATCCTTTAAAAGATCTTCATTGACGTTTGGAATATCTCTGGTAATCTCTTCAGGTCCTAATTTTGTATCTCTCGCCTCTGTTTCATATTCCTCGATATGAATGGAAGTATAAACATCGTCGCGTACAATTTTTTCACTGATCAAAACAGCGTCTTCGTAATTGTAGCCTTCCCAGGTCATAAACCCAATCAGTGCGTTCTTTCCTAAACTGATCTCTCCATTGCTGGTAGCTGGGCCGTCTGCTAACACTTCGTTTTGTTCTACTCTCTGTCCGCGTTCCACAATCGGAATCTGGTTGATACAAGTCCCCTGATTTGATCTCATAAACTTCGTAATATGGAATGTTTCTGTTTTTCCGGAATCATAATCAACTGTAACTTCATCCGCGCTAACGCTTTTGACTACGCCAGCCTCTCTTGATAACACACAGACACCCGAGTCTACCCCAGCCTTGTATTCCATTCCGGTCCCAACAATCGGCGCTTCTGTTTTTAAGAGTGGAACAGCTTGGCGCTGCATGTTTGATCCCATCAGAGCACGGTTAGCATCGTCATTTTCTAAGAAAGGAATCATCGCTGTCGCAACAGATACTACCATCCTAGGAGAAACATCCATATAGTCAGCTCTGCTTCTCTCAACTTCAACAAATTCATCGCGAAAACGTCCGTTTACTTTTGTATTGGCAAAGCGCCCCTCAGCATCGAGCGGTTCATTCGCCTGCGCAACGATAAATTCGTCTTCCACCTCTGCCGTCATGTAAACGACTTCAGATGTTACAACACCGGTTTCTTTGTCTACTTTGCGGAAAGGAGCTTCAATAAATCCGTACTCGTTGATGCGTGCAAACGTGGCAAGATAAGAGATCAAGCCAATGTTTGGCCCTTCCGGCGTCTCAATCGGACACATCCTTCCATAGTGACTATAGTGAACGTCACGCACTTCGAATCCCGCTCTGTCTCTAGATAGCCCTCCAGGCCCTAATGCAGATAAACGGCGCTTATGGGTAAGCTCTGCAAGCGGGTTCGTTTGGTCCATAAACTGAGAAAGCGGTGAAGAGCCAAAGAACTCTTTTATTGCCGCAACAACTGGACGAATGTTTATTAGCGCATGCGGAGTGATAACCTCCAGATCCTGCGCCTGCAGCGTCATTCTTTCTCTGATCACTCTTTCTAGTCTTGAAAAACCAATTCTGAACTGGTTTTGTAGCAGCTCTCCAACAGAACGGATTCTGCGGTTACCCAAATGGTCAATGTCGTCGGTTGTTCCAACTCCACACGCCAAACAGTTCATATAGTTGATTGAAGCGAAGATATCATCGACAATAATATGTTTTGGGATCAGTTCATCCTTCTGATCTCTTATTTTCTGCTTTAACTCCTCATCCGAGCTACAAGATTCTAAAATCTCACTTAAAACACTGAATCGAACCTTTTCATTGATTCCGCATTCGTCCTTCGCATCAAATTTTACAAAGCAGGAAATATCTACCATTCCATTTGAAATTACTTTGATTTCTTTCTCTTCTACCATAATATAAGCATAACAAACGCCAGCATTTTCGATCGCAAGCGCTTTTTCACGCGTGATCACTTCTCCTGCATCCGCCATCAACTCTCCCGTCATCGGATTTGCAATCGGCTGCGAAAGCTGTTGCCCGATCAAGCGACCTGATATTCCTAGCTTTTTATTATATTTATAACGTCCCACTCTCGACATATCATATCGTCTTGCATCGAAGAAAAGGGCATTAATATGCGATTGCGCACTCTCAATTGTTGGAGGTTCGCTCGGTCTTAACTTGCGATAAACCTCAAAGAGCGCTTCTTCCGTATTTTTGCAAGAATCTTTCTCGATTGTAGCCAAAATCCGGTCATCTCGCCCGAAGTATTCAATAATTTCCTCATCGCTTCCCAAGCCGAGGGCGCGGATAAACACAGTGATCGGAATTTTACGGTTTTTATCAATGCGTACATAAAATACATCATTTGCATCGTTTTCATATTCAAGCCAAGCACCGCGGTTTGGAATCACAGTAGAACTGAAAAGCTGCTTTCCAGTTTTATCATATTCCATCTTAAAATAAACCCCAGGAGAACGAACAAGCTGTGACACAATAACACGTTCCGCACCATTGATTACAAAAGTCCCGCTTGCTGTCATAAGCGGAAAATCTCCCATAAAGACTTCCGACTCTTTGATCTCACCGCTTTCTTTGTTTAAAAGCCGCGCTGTTACCCGAAGTGCTGCAGCAAAAGTCGCATCGCGTTCCTTACATTCCTCCACACTGTAGTTTGGTTTGTCAACGTCTAAGTGATAGTCCACAAAATCGAGTACAAGATTGCCGGTATAGTCAGTGATTCCTGATACATCCCGAAACACTTCCTTGAGTCCTTCCTCAAGAAACCATTTGTAGGAATTTTTTTGTACCTCGATCAGGTTGGGCATGTCCAGCACCTCATTAATTCGAGAAAAACTCATTCTGACATTTTTCCCAAGATGCACCGGTTTGACATTTACCATAGGCTCAATCACTCCATTCATCTATTTACCGTCGGTTCGGTATGTTCCAATAAGGTCTTACCTTAACTTTCGCATTCTAATCGTGAAATTCGCTCTTGCTTTTTGTAAGAAATCATGTTAGAATTTAGTTATCAAATGTATATTTCTCCATTATAATGCAGTATATCATTTTATTATATTTTTGTAAAAGTGTCAAGCTTTTTTTGACGATTTCTGATTTGATCTGTAAATTGATTGGAACGCAGTAAAAGGAACGAGGGGGCATAGCTCCTCGTTCCTTTTACATTTAAGAGTGTGTCTGCACCATATCAAAAGTAAATGCATCCAGCTTTTCTCTTACAAGCCTAGAGATTTCATCGTAAACTTGATGAAACTGACAATATGTATGGCTGCAGTCATATTCTTCCTGCAAACACCTGCTAATACAATAAGGTCCCTCAACCGCTTCAATAACTTGCCTTAATGTGATATCTTTTGGTTCTCTATTAAGCGTATACCCGCCTTTGGCTCCTTTGTACGATTTCACAATTCCACTTTTGACAAGTTTTCTAAAAATTTTCAGCGCAAATCTCAAGGGTATTTTCGTATCCGCTGAAACCGTGTTTGCGTCAAGTTTTTGTTTGGATTCAGCCAATCGTTCTACAATCCTTACCGCATAATCCGCTTCAAGTGTAATATGCAATCAGACACGCTCCTTTAGTCAAGAAAATCTTTGAGTTTTTTGCTTCTGCTCGGATGGCGGAGCTTTCTTAACGCCTTGGCTTCAATCTGACGGATTCGTTCTCTCGTAACGCTAAACTCTTTTCCAACCTCTTCTAATGTCCGCGATCTGCCGTCTCCGATTCCAAACCGCAAACGAAGAACCTTTTCTTCTCTTGGCGTTAAGGTATCAAGAACCTCCGAAAGCTGTTCTTTTAAAAGAGTATGAGAAGCAGCGTCTGCCGGGGCCGGCGCGTCGTCATCAGGAATAAAATCACCTAAATGGCTATCTTCTTCCTCTCCGATCGGAGTCTCTAATGAAACCGGTTCTTGAGATGCCCTCATAATTTCACGCACCTTCTCAACAGGCATATTGAGTTCCTCTGCAATTTCCTCTGCCGTTGGCTCATGCCCGTTTGTATGAAGAAGTTGACTTGATACTTTTTTTACCTTATTAATCGTCTCAACCATATGCACAGGAATTCGAATCGTTCTGGCCTGATCAGCAATCGCCCTAGTGATCGCCTGTCGAATCCACCAGGTTGCATATGTCGAAAACTTAAACCCTTTTGTATAATCAAATTTTTCAACTGCTTTAATAAGCCCTAAATTTCCTTCCTGAATGAGATCAAGGAATTGCATCCCGCGCCCTAAATACCTTTTTGCAATACTAACAACCAACCTCAGATTTGCTTCAGAAAGACGTTTTTTGGCCCGCATATCACCTTCTGAAATGCGAATTGCTAAATCGATCTCCTCTTCCGGCGTCAAAAGAGGAACCCTTCCAATTTCCTTTAGATATACCTTGACAGGGTCATCAATTGAGATTGTTTCTGTCCCCATAGCTGCTTCCGCGGCCTGCCCCTGCTGTTGATTCACATTAAATGTAATGTCCTCATCAATTGGCGACTCATCGAATCCTTCAACTATCTCAACCCCTAGTGCTTCAAGGGAATCATAAAATTTTTCTATTTGCTCCGGCTCAAAGTCGAGTTCTCCGATTGCATCCAGGATTTCCTTCGTGCTAAGCTGCCCATTTGTTTTGCCGTGCTCCATTAATTCCTTGATCACTGCTTTTTTCTCCGAAATTTGTCCTGATTCCATCGATATTCCCCCTATTTTTTGAGCTTCTTGAGCTCTTCTACGTATTTTTTAAGATCCTCTATATCAGCGGTTGCCGCTTTCTTTTGATCAATTTTATTTTTTTCCTGCAGTACTACACAGATATATTCTTCTACCGCCTCATTTTGATTACTAGATATAAGATATGAAGAAAGAATTTTTGCAATCCTTGATAGTTCCTGCATAGAAAACTCTTGCGATAAATCTGTTAAATCTACAGATTGATGATGTTCGATCCGTCTTTGCAACGCTTGGTAAACACGTCTATTAAACGTTGTACTGAATTGTTCCGGTGAAAGCCTCGAAAATATATTGTGTGCCATTTGTGGATTGTTTATCACAAAACCCAAAAGTGCCTCCTCTGCGTGCGCCGCACGCAGGTGTTCTCCCCTTTCTGGGTTAATCTCATCACGTCTTGCCGCTGTCTGTTCTTCAATTTCACGAAATTTTTTCGTATGATGATCTCTATTTTGCTTTTTAACTAATTTCTCTATCTGCAGCATAATCGATGATTTTTCCACCCCGATTTCTTCGCTAAGTTTACTCGCATATACTTCGCGCTCTAATTTACTCGGAAGTGCCGCTAGCAATTCTGAAGCTTCTGTTAAATATTTCACTTTCCCCTCAGGCAGGGATAAATCGCATCCCATCCTGATCTTTTGCAGGGTATATTCTATATCATTTTCAGCATGATTCAGAAGCTGCTGGAACCGTATCGCTCCATTTTCTTTATAGGAGCGAATAAATTCATCCGGATCTTTTCCACTGGGGATGGTCAATACCCTAACAAGAAGACCGGTATCTCGGAACATCGAAATAGCCCTCTTCGTCGCCTTCTGCCCCGCTTGATCCGCATCATAGGCAATGACTATCTCACTGGCATATCTCGACAAAATTGTAACCTGTTCCTTTGTAAGCGAGGTGCCAAGCGTTGCCACCGTATTTTGAAACCCTGCCTGATGCAGTGCTATCACATCCATATAGCCCTCTGCTAAAATCAGTTGCTCTTTTCCAACATTCTTTGCAAAATTTAAAGCGAATAAGTTCGCATTCTTTTGAAATACAAGCGTATCGGATGTATTGAGATACTTTGGTTTTGCATCCCCTATGACCCTTCCGCCGAAGGCGATTACATTTCCTCTTAGATCGATAATCGGAAACATTACCCGGTCATAAAATCGATCCACTAAATTGGAAGTCCGCCCAGAAAACACTAAATTTGCGCCTATCAGCTCATCTTTTTGAAAGCCCTTTGCTTTTAGAAAATCAACAAGAGCAAACCTCGTTCCTGGAGCATATCCCAGTCCAAAATGCTTAATCGTTTTTTCCGACAATCCTCTTTCCCTCAAATAGGAAAGCGCTTGCACACCAACCGGGCTGTATAGCATCTGATGATAATATCGGGCTGCTGCTCTGTTTGCTTCATAAATCCTTGTTTTCGCTTTCCCAATACCTTGATCCTGATTGTCGAGCGGGACCTCTAGCCCTGCTCGCTCTGATAAAAATTTAACCGCTTCTATATAATCGAGATTTTCAATTTTACGAATGAATGTAATAACATCTCCACCGGCTCCGCATCCAAAACAATAAAATGATCCACTCTCTGGATACAGATTAAAAGATGGCGTTTTTTCTCCATGAAACGGACAAAGCCCTATCATATTGCGGCCTCTTCTCTTTAGATGTACATAGCCCGATACAATCGATACAATATCACTCCTTACTTTGAGCTCCTGCATAAAAGAATCCGGTAGCGGCATACAGTTCATCCCCTTTCATCAATCCAGAAAAACAACAGACTACGCTTTATAGCATTAAATGCTCCATGCCTTCGGGATAAAGATATCCTGAAAAATCTGTACTGCAAAATGGTCCGTCATCCCGGCAATATAATCGCAAACAGCGCGGTCTGCACCCTCTTCTTTGGCTATGTTTTGAAGGTCTTCTGGAATTTTTTCTGTATGATGCTTAAAATAACAATACAATTCCCCAACCAATACCGGAACCTTTTTTTCCTCAGCCTTTGCATACGGATTGCGGTAAACATATTCATACATAAAAGCATGAAGGTCATCGAACGCCCTTTGCACCTTCTTATCCATACAAAGAACGTCATCATAACTGTTTGCAACAAGTGATGCTACAAGCGTATCAATCCGTTTCGTTCGCTTGTTTCCCAAAACAGCTGTAATTTCTCTCGGAATAGAGGATTCTTCCAGCACCCCCGCGCGAACTGCATCATCGATATCGTGATTGATATAAGCGATTCTGTCTGCAATTCTAACAATCCTCCCCTCAACCGTCTTTGCCTGTCGACCTCTAGTATGACATAAAACACCATCGCGGACTTCTTTTGTTAGATTCAGTCCTTTTCCACCTTGTTCGAGCTTTTCAACCACCCGAACACTTTGCTCATAATGTTTAAATCCATTTGATGAGATTTCTGATAAGGCCTGTTCTCCCGCGTGGCCAAACGGGGTATGTCCCAAATCGTGCGCAAGAGAAATCGCCTCTGTTAAATCTTCATTAAAAAGCAATGCTCTTGCAATGGTTCTGGCGATCTGCGATACTTCAAGCGTATGCGTCAACCTCG
>CAKSKO010000015.1 GCA_934465125.1 uncultured Eubacteriales bacterium | reverse complement strand
CTCTGGTCAATGCTGTTGAAGTAGCAAAGATTTGTCAAGATGCAGGAGCAGATGCGATTGCAGTCCATGGACGAACCAGAGAGGAAATGTATGCACCATTTGCCGATTGGGAGATTATCCGGAAAGTAAAACGTGCGGTAGATATCCCAGTGATCGGGAATGGTGATATTACAGATGAAAAGGCCGCTGCGGAGCTTTTAGAGGACTCTGGGTGTGATCTTCTGATGGTGGGGCGCGCGGCATTAGGAAATCCATGGATATTTTCAAAGATCAATAATTATATTAATTTTGACCGAGTTTTTCCTGACCCAATGATCGCTGAGAGGATAAACGTTATGATCCGGCATATTCGGCTTCTTTGTCAGTACAAAGGGGAAGGTCATGGAATGAGAGAGGCAAGAAAACATGTGGGATGGTACTTAAAAGGCCTCTCTGGCGCTGCAGCATTTCGTAAAGAGGCCGGTAGTCTAAAGACATTTGACGAACTTTTAGAGCTCTCTAATCGCATTTATGAGAAGAATAGAAATGTTTATACAGAGTAATCCTGCGTTTAAAATCGATGTGCGCTGGGGAAGCGCCACGAAAGAGTTTAATATAGGTTGCTGGTGAATTGTTTAAGGATTGTTTGCTTTTTAGACATTTTATTGAAAAAATAGTGTATTATACTAAAAAATAAAATGAAAATTAGCAGGTCCTTTACACGCTTGGGAGGAGAGTTATGGGAGAGAAAAAAATTGCGATTCTTACTGATTCGGCCAGTGAGATCAGCAAAAAAGCAGTGGAACAATATGATATTAAAGTGATCCCGCTTCGGATTTGTTTTTCAGACAAAACGTACCGTGACCGTATTGAAATCAATTCAGGACATTTCTTTGAAAAACTTAAGGAGGAAATTCCCAAAACCTCGCTGCCGTCTGTTCGCGATATCCTGAAAATTTTGGATGAGATAAAAGGACAAGGGTATACAGATGTACTCTATATCGGGCTCTCATCGGGCCTTTCCGGGACATTTCACTTTGTTAGTATTGTCGGTAGAGAATATGAAGGATTAAACTTTTATAGTTTTGATACCAAAATGCTTTCCGGGGGAGAAGGAAGCCTTGTCCTCGAGGCGGCAAAGATGCTAGAGAAAACAAACGATATCACTTCGGTGATTGAAAAGCTGCGATTGATTAGAGAGCGAATGAGCGCGCTGTTTGTTGTTGAGAACCTTACTTATTTAAATAAAGGTGGAAGAATAGGAAAGGTTGCTGGGACTGTTGGAAGCTTACTGCATTTAAATCCGGTTATTGAAGTAAATGAAGAAGGGGTCTATGAAACAGCAGGAAAGACAATTGGTTTTACGCGGGCTATTGATTTTCTGATAAAAGAGATTCAGAATCGTTTTGCAGGAAAGAAAATTATTGTCTCGCTTGTGGTTGGAAAAGACAGAGAAAAAGCAATCGTTACACTTCGAAAGATCAAGAAATTCTCAGAAGTTGTGGAAAGTTCGATTGGATTTGTCACCCCTGTTCTTGGTGCACATACAGGGCCGGGGCTGTTAGGAGTAATTGTTTATACGGCAGAATAATAGCCGAAGGTTAAAAAACCAACGAATATTTTGATTGAATCATTCTTAGGGAGTGAAATATCGCAAAAGAAAAAGGAACCTGGATATAATCGATCCAGGCTCCTTTTTCTGATATCTTTGATAGGCCGTTGTATTACTTAATATGCTTTTTTTGAGGGAATATTAACAATAGTACAATTAAGCTTCCAGTGGAAAGAAAAAGCAAAAAAGTGCTTGTGATGGAAGTATTGTCGCTAGTTGCGAGCTGTGTTGTTGTCATAGAAGGGGGCAAAGAACTCTGAGAGGAATGTTTAGAATCAGATGTAGCGGGGATTTTGACCGCACCACTTGTGTTTTTCCCAGAGGAAGGGGATTTTGGAAGGATCCCACCCGGTGATGAAGATTTCGTAGAAGCAGAGGTAGCGGATAGAGATGCGGGGAGTAAAGCGGATTTTGGTGCAATAGATATATTTTCTGTGGTGACAGATACATCGGACCTCACGATACCTTCATTTTCGTCCCAACCGGAAACAGCAGAATAATCATAGTTTTCTGGATCAGATGGAGTAAAAATCATTTCGTGTTGAGAGATACCCAAAATGGGAGCCGCCGTTGGGTATGTCCAAGAAAAAGTACCGTTTTGGGATCCACCAAGCAGAGCGGATTCAGACAACATCTGCCCATATGAAATGGGCTTTACCTCTGGAAAGACGACGTGGGCTGTTGCTTTGTTGATTGAAAAGGACTTTGTAATCGTTCCCATATAATTGCCCATGCCGACAGTGGAGAGTATTGCATCTCCGGCACTTGTATGATTTGAATAGGAAAAGGAAAAATCAGTGCCTTCTGTCAATACTTTTTGTTCATCGTATAATGTTGGTTTCGGCTCGATCGGTGAGCCAGTATACTGCTCAGGAGCAATCGACTCAATCATAGTTGCAGTTAGATTTTTTGGGAGGATTGTGAAATTAAGTTCTTGCTCGGTTTGCGCATAAATCCCTGTAGCGGGGACAATCGCTTTTGCGGTATACTGCCCGGCATCTTCTGGGAGTACAGATGTAAAAGTCTCATTCAAAGCACCGCGCGGTTTAAATTGATAAGAAACAGCATCGGCATTGATCTGCTGTGGTAAGGTTGTAATTTTCGGAAGAACCTTTTGACCATATGTAAACGAGGGAACTGCAAATGTAAAGGGATTTTGAATCAAAATATCAGTTGGAGGAATAATCGCTTTCTGAGCGAGGGTTTCTTCAAATAGAGAAAAAAACTTTGTCAATGAAGGGTCAACGTCTGTAAGTCCCAAAAGAGCTGAAACATCCTCGATTTGTGGATCGATCAAATACATTCCAAGCCTTTCACGATCAAGATAACAGGAAACCGTTTCATTTGGACATTGCTGCATCCAATTAGAAAGCTTTTTTTGACCTTCTTCATTTAGAAGAAAGCAGACGTCTGAACCGTTATCTCCTGATATGATTTTGTCGATATCTGATGAAGATAAGAGCTCATTGCTGGCGCTATCTGATTGAAACGATAGCTGCATCGGTTTCGACAAAATAGAGGAAATCACTGTCAGATCAGCATCCAGATTTTCAAGAACACCCTGCCATGTAAAATACGCCGTAACAGTTTGACCATTTTGCTGTGTAGAAGACTGCGTTATTGAGAAGCGAGGATAAAGAGAGGATCCCTGCAATGCGCAGAGCCTTGCAGCAATCGCAGGTTGGACGGATTCAATAGAATCCTCTGAGAAAACAAATGAGACGGTTATGTCACGTGTCGCAAGATCCTCTGCACTCGACTTTCCCATAAAAAACGCACTATTCAGCGGAATACAAAGCAAAAGCATTGAAAAAGCAATCAGGATGCTGATTAGCTTCTTAGCGTTTTCCTTGAGAGATAAGCGCAATGATAGCGAATGGTTTAACATGGAATCACTACTTTCTGATATGTATCTAAAACGATAGAGATTTTAAAGAAATTAAAAGAAGAAAAATTCCTCTTTTTTTGAAAATAAGGAGATCATGAGACAAATGCCCAGATAAAGCCAGTAAACACCTAAAATCCGGATCCAGATGTTTGTAGCAGTAATTGGGAAGAATGCCATACTGATGCCAAAGAGCAGGTGGATAAGGCTGTTGATAAATAGCCAAAGGTTTGTTTCACCGGATTTTTGAAGCTGTATAGCAGTAGTAAGCTTTAAGCAACCTGAGACAAGAGCCCAAAGGCCGAAGCAAATTGCAAAGATAATATACGGAGTATGCTGCCGGATTAAAAATACAATTCCGATAATTGCCATCAAAACGCCTAGAAAAAGTTTGACCGTCGGAAAATTCACTTCATATTTTTTTGTAAATCCTTGATAAATCTGTAATGCGCCAAAGGCAACTAGGAGCGCTCCGATTGCAATCGATAAGAAAGTCATCAACGACGAGGGTAAAATAACGGCATAGAATCCAAATACGATAAAAATCGCGCCACCGATTCCTGATACAAGTTTTGCTGACTTTATGCTGTTCATACTTAGCATCCTTTCTGTTTTGTTTTATTTAATAAAGTATAACTGTGTCTTTCGCGATTGCGCATTTGCATTCAAAGCTTTCTTCAGTGTGAAGGACGCTGTCATAAATGGTAAGATATTGGTAATCGTAGCAATCAGTGCTATCGACAACAGTTTTTTGACAAATGATAAATCGGTCTTCAATACAGCCGACCAGTTCCCCGAAAGCCTTATCATATTTGATGGAAAGTTTACTCCTAACAACACCTTGTATCGATATAGCTTCGGGGAGCACTTTTATTTTATAAACCTGAAATGGATTGCTTGCAATGAAATACGATTCTATTTTTGGGGCTGAGAGACCTGGAAGTTCCGCCACTACTTCAATTTTTCCGGAAGATTTAGAGAAAGAGCAAACATTTTCTCTGTTTTCTTCAAATGAAGCAGCGCGAAAATAAAGATGCGATTTATCGCTTCCAATAAATCGTACCATTCCTTCAATTCCGGCGCTTAAAACAGGATGAAAGTGGATTTTCTTTTCTTCATTTTTGATATCAGCAATCAAACTTTCCAAAGGATACGACCAGACATTGTCCCTGATATCAATGTTGATCCATCTTGATTCTCGATAACAGCGTTCCTTTAAGGCTTCGGTTCCGTATGGGTCCAAGAGTAAAGCCTGCGGTTGTCCGTTTTTTTGATACAGATGTATATTTTCCATCGGAAGCCGGCATAACAGGCTGTTTTTTATAATATAATTTGTATTTCCCAGAAGGTCGTACAAGGTTACAATTTGGGAACTTCCAGTCAATTCTTTATAATCCTTAAAAACAGAGGAAAATTCTTCACTTTCAACGGTATACACCAATACATGGCAGTCGTCAAGCGCCTTAAGTCCAGAGAATTTGCCAATGCAGTGTAGTTTTTTCCTTACCATCTCTTCACCAGTCTTTTTATCAATCTGGATGACAAATACACCGCTCCCACCATTTTCAAGAACAAGAAGGATCGATCGCTCAAACGGATAAAGATGTTGAACAAAGGTAGGATCTTCGAGCGAATAATTGGTAACCACTCGTTCACGTCCGGTCGTACGGTTGTATTCGAGTAGGAAAAGATTGTTATGCCCTTCTTCGATCTTCTCTTCCGCGTAATAAATACAGTCGTCCCCAATCTCTATGATTTGCACATTTCTTATCATAAAAAAGTTTCGAATATCTACTACTATCATGAGAGTACTCCTTTTCCTATTATTAAAAAACATTATACAACATTATAGCATAAATAATAGTAGATTTGATAGAAAAATAAAAATATAATTTCATAAAAATTCCATCGATTCCCAAAAGCCGTTTGTTGACTATATCTGCTCGTATAGTATAATAGAATATAAATGTAATTAAAAGAAAAATGGGGATTTTGTGTCATACCGTGGGGTAAATGGAGCGAAAACACCCAGGTTTCTTATAAAGGAAGTGACGTTTTGGGCAAAAGATCACGGATATTGATACTGCTGTCATTATTTTTTACAATTTTGCTTTTGTCGGGATGTGCGGCAACAGTCGATACATCGATGCGTTTAAATGATCAGTTTTCAGGAAGCAGAATCATGCAGTGAAAGGTAGCGAAAAATGATCTCAAAAAGGTAGTCAGCGGTGGAGAAGTAGCGCTTGATTCCCTGATCCGGATCAATCATCCGCAGGAGCTCGAGTGGGAAAAAACGTCAGACCCGTTTTATTTGACGTATACCTTTACGATTTCCTTTGTTAGTCAGGAGGAGTACAGTCAGAAAGTTGAAGCGCTTTTGGGCAGGAAACCGTCGATCCTGTTTCTCTGCTCGAACAGTCCGTTTGCTCAGGGGATGCGACTTCAGGAGGATTTCACCAGCGAAGATCTGATGAAATGGTTGCAAAAGACGGCGGTCAAGCAAAACCTGATTCTATCGGAGAACACCGAGATCTGGAAAGAGAATACAACACAGGTACAGTATGGGGGAGAGACGATTCAGACGGAAGCAATGATCAGTATCGACCGAATGAACTGCGTCCCGATCAATCAGATTTCTATTCTGACGGTACTGAAAAAAGACGGTTCTTTTGAGAGGACAGTTGACTTTTCGATTCCGCAGTCGACGCTCGACCAAAATGGCCAAAGTATCACTGCATATATGGACAAAAGAGTCCCGGAAAAAGGCGTTGGCGCTTGGGCGGAAGACGCATCTGGGAAAACCTATACGGTTTTATTCAATGCGAAGAATGCACAAGAATTGAATAATAAAACAAACATCGTATTCGACAGCAATCAAAACAATGCAAGTCTTAGAACAGAAAGCGATGCACTTTCTAATACACAAGAAATCTTTGAAGAACAGATCAATTTAGGTGCATTTATTTCAACAGAAACAGGGGGAAAGGTTTATACAGAGTATACGTTTTCTTCTGAGCAGACGGTGGAGATCGCCAGAGCGGAATTGTTAAGCGGTGAGGTGGTTATCGACGCGGACGAATATTTGTATTCCAATCGTTTTTCTTATGCGTCGGATTGCGATGTTTTGCATGTCAAGCTGACAAGTAAAGAGGAATTTCCATTAGAAGCGGTTTCGATCGGAATGATGTCGAAGGAAGACGGTAGTTTTCAGCGCATTGTTTCTTTGCGGTTCGATGGCAGCCAGGCCAACAAAGGAGCCGCAAAAGCAAAGGAATATTTTATAAAAAAAGAAGCCGAATATACGACAGTGGAACAGAAAGATAATATTTGTACGGTATCTATTATAGGGAGTGCAGAAGAATTAAATTTGGCGCTTTCTAAGTTGTTTGGAGAAGGAAATTCTGTAAAGCTGACCTCGTATTATGATTTTCAGCCTGTGAACACAACTGAGGTAACAGATCAAATCGATCTTAGGCAGTTTTTAGGCGATGTAGAGTATCGCGATAAACCGGTGGGATATCTTTATACGTCCAGCGATAAAATTAAGCAGTTTTTGCAGCAGGATAACGGACAAGAAACACAGTCTGCGGATCTTTCAGGGCAAACGACAGTATCAAGGCAACTGCCAAGCTCAGGGGTTAGCAAGATAACGGTATCAAGTTCAAGAATGAATGTATTATTCCTTGTTGTAATCGGTACTGCAATACTCGTCACATTGATTGTTGTAACAATAGTAGTGTGGTATCTAATCAAGGCGCTCAAAAAGCATACAGTGAAGATAAAAGGGCCAGATGGAGTTGTTGTGCTTGAAGAACTCGATGAGGCCTGTTTTGCCTGTGGTGCACCGATTTATAAGGGAACATATTATTGCACAAAATGCGGGATTCCGGTAGGAACAGTTTTGGATTGCCCCCCTATTTTAGAAGAAGAGAAAAGAGAAAAAGAAGAACAGGAACAATGGTGATGGAGAAAAGAGTAGGATTTACGCTTGAACTCGACTTGCATGGGATGCGGGTATGGGAAGCGCAGCAGGAGCTTGATAGGGCACTTGACCGAGCAGGAAAAGAGATTAAAGAAGTGATTGTTATCCACGGGTATCGAGGAGGAAAAGCGATTCGTGATATGGTTAGGAATGAGTTTCGGCATCCCAAAGTCAAACAAAAAATGTTGTCACTCAACGATGGGCAGACAACATTTCTATTGAAGTAACAAGATCTGTAAGAAGAAGACCAGACCAATATTTCTTGAGTTTTACATGAAAGCAGTTTTAGGGGCGTTACCTTTGGACAAATCGCCATCTCAAGATTCTAAAGAAAGGGAACTTGATCAAAGAGGCGGTTTGTCCAAAGGATTGGGCAGAGGTTGCCCAATCGCGTGCAAGAGCACGCGTAACGCCCCTTGCATTTATTGCGCGCATTATATAAAACAGAAAAAGTGTTCCGTGATCATGACGCATTTCTTTTTCTATTGACTTTGTTGTAAATTCCAAACTGCTAATTAAATAATAAAAACAGGTGGGAACCAGTTAACCTGATTTCCAGCCTGTTTTTATTTCATGATAAAAAGAAATTATTTTGCTTCCTCGTTATAAAGCTTAGAAAGTTTCACAAGATGTTCATACTTATCGGCAGCAAGTTTCTCAGCCTTTTCGAATAATTCCTCAGCACGATCCGGGAAGGAACGGGTTAAGGAGTTATAACGCACTTCGCCCATGATGAAATCACGGTAACTTGCAGTTGGAGCTTTGCTATCTAACATAAACGGATTCTTTCCTTGATCAGCAAGACGTGGATCAAAACGGAATATGTTCCAATATCCAGCAGCAACAGCTTTTTTCTCTTCTGCTTGAGCAACCCCCATACCGCCTTTGATACCATGGTTGATACACGGAGCATAAGCGATAATGATTGAAGGACCGTTGTAGCTTTCTGCTTCATGGAATGCTTTGATGCACTGGTTGTAATCAGCACCCATAGCGACCTGAGCAACATAAACGTAACCGTAACTCATCGCGATCGCAGCGAGATCTTTTTTCTTAACAGCTTTACCAGCAGCGGCGAACTGTGCCACAGATCCAACTGGGGTTGCCTTAGAAGCCTGCCCACCGGTGTTGGAGTAAACTTCTGTATCGAATACAAGGATATTTACGTTTTCACCAGAAGCGATGACATGGTCGAGTCCGCCAAATCCGATATCATAAGCCCAGCCGTCTCCACCAAATATCCACATGGATTTTTTGGCTAAGAAATCTTTGTCTTTAAGTGTTTTTTTCGCAAGTTCTCCAATTTCTGTGCCGTCGCCTACAACTACTTGCAACTTAGCAATCAACGCGTCGGCTGCAGGGCGGTTTGCTCCGCTATCTGTTTGTGTGTCGAGGTATTCTTTGCAACAAGATTTCAATTCATCGTCATTTGTTAACTCATTGATCTTTTGAACATAATCAATCAATCTGCCTCTAACAGCATTCTGAGCCAATGTCATACCGTATCCGAACTCTGCGTTGTCTTCAAATAAAGAGTTTGCCCAAGCAGGACCGTGACCGTTCTGGTTGACAGTATACGGTGTTGCAGGAGCAGATCCGCCCCAAATAGAAGAACATCCAGTTGCGTTCGCAATATACATTCTGTCGCCAAATAACTGCGTTGCTAATTTCGCATAGGGAGTTTCTCCGCATCCGGCACATGCGCCTGAGAACTCAAGAAGCGGCTGTTTGAATTGGCTACCCTTAACGGTAGCATCCTTAAATTTCTCTGCAACTTCTGGTTTTGGAGAAAGTGTTCTGCCGTAATCAAACACAGCCTGTGAATCACGCTGAGAGTCGATTGGCTTCATAACAAGTGCTTTGTTACCTTTCATGCCCGGACAAACCTGTGCGCAGTTGCCGCATCCGGTACAGTCAAGCGTAGAAATTGTTATTGCGAAATTTTTATCCGGCATTCCGGTCATCTTTTTCGACTTTGTATTCTCCGGTGCATTCTTGAGTTCTTCATCTGTCATAACAGCAGGACGGATAACCGCGTGCGGGCAGACATAAGAACAGAAGTTACACTGAATACAATTTTCAGGGATCCATTCCGGGACATCGACCGCAATACCGCGCTTCTCATAAGCAGCGGAACCCTGCGGAACCGTACCGTCGATATGATCAGAGAAAGCAGAAACAGGAAGCTTATCGCCCTTATGAGCGTTAACAGGTCCTAAAATATTATTGACATAATCGATAAGATCTTTTCTGTCGCCCTTTGCTTCATAAGCTTGTTCATCGAGATCTGTGATCTCTTTCCAGGAATCTGGTACTTCGACCTGATGGACGTCAGTTACACCGCGCTCGATTGCCTGATGGTTCATCGCAACAACTTTTTCACCTTTTTTACCATAGGACTTTGTTGCAGCGTCTTTCATATATTGAACAGCTTCCTCGGTTGGGATAATGTTTGCAATTTTAAAGAATGCAGCCTGTAGAATTGTGTTGATGCGTCCACCAAGACCAATCTCTTTTCCGATTTTGATTCCATCAATTGTGTAGAACTTGATATTGTTGTCGGCAATGAATTTTTTCATTTTTGCAGGAAGTCTACGATCGAGTTCTTCACCCTCCCACGAGCAGTTTAAGAGAAAGCTTCCGCCCTTTTTGAGGTCTTCTACCATATCATACTTATGAACATAAGATGGATTGTGGCAGGCAACGAAATCGGCTTGGCTGATGTAATAGGTTGATTTAATCGGCTTATCGCCAAAACGCAGATGAGAAATCGTAATACCGCCGGATTTTTTCGAGTCATAAGCGAAATACCCCTGCGCATACATATCAGTATGGTCACCAATAATTTTGATGGAGTTTTTGTTTGCGCCAACTGTTCCATCGGAACCGAGGCCCCAGAATTTGCAGGAATGTGTTCCCTTTGGTGTTGTGTCAGGATTTTCTGTTACTTCTAAAGAAAGGTTTGTCACGTCATCAACGATTCCAATCGTGAAGCGTTTTTTCGGAGAGTCAGACTGCATATTGCGGTAAACAGCAACAAGGTCTCCAGGAGTGGTATCCTTTGACCCCAAACCATATCGGCCGGTATAGATCGGAACAGAACCGAAAGAAGTACCGTTTAAAGCAGCCAAAACGTCGAGATAAAGTGGCTCACCAATGGAACCCGGCTCTTTTGTACGATCAAGAACAGAAATTGCTTTGACAGTTTCCGGAAGAACATCTAAAAGATAGCTCGCAACGAAAGGACGGTACAGTCTTACTTTCACAAGACCAACTTTTTCACCAGCTGCGTTCAAGTAATCGACAACTTCTTCTGCCGCTTCGCAAACAGAACCCATAGCGATGATCACACGCTCTGCGTCCGGTGCGCCGTAGTAATTAAACGGACGATAATTTGTTCCGATCTTCTGGTTTACCATATTCATATAATCGACAACAACTTCCGGAACCGCATCGTAATACGGGTTGCAAGCTTCACGAGCTTGGAAGAAGATATCGTCGTTTTGAGCAGAACCCCTTAATACCGGATGCTCAGGATTCAAGCAACGGCGACGGTATTCGTCTACTGCGTCGAAATCAAGCATGTCGGCTAAATCTTCATAATCCCATACAGCGACTTTCTGCACTTCATGGGAGGTACGGAATCCGTCGAAGAAATGGAGGAAAGGAACGCGTCCTTTGATTGCGGCAAGATGCGCAACAGCACTCAAATCCATGACCTCTTGCGGACTGTTGGAGCAGAGCATCGCATAGCCTGTTTGACGACAAGCATAAATATCGGAGTGATCACCGAAAATGGAAAGCGCATGGCTTGTTAACGCACGAGCCGAAACATGGATAACACTCGGGAGTAATTCTCCGGCCATTTTATACATATTA
This sequence comes from uncultured Eubacteriales bacterium, assembly GCA_934465125.1. Taxonomy (GTDB): domain Bacteria; phylum Bacillota; class Clostridia; order Oscillospirales; family Acutalibacteraceae; genus CAKSKO01. The sequence continues at coordinate 40 of CAKSKO010000015.1, read as the reverse complement.
GGGATCATCAAAAGAAGACCCTGCGACGCAGTGTAGGTGG
>CAKSKO010000014.1 GCA_934465125.1 uncultured Eubacteriales bacterium | reverse complement strand
TTTAAAAATGACGCACAAGCGAAATAATCTTTCCTAAAATAGTAATTCCAGACGCAATTGCAATTGGTGGATAGGAAAGATGATCTGTAAAAAGATATGCGTCTGTATCCTCCTTTAAAAATTGTCGCACGACAATATCGTCCCCACAAAAAGCGATCACAAAATCCTTATTAGAGACCTTGTCAGTTTTATATGCAATCATAATATCATTTTCCAAAATCTGAAAATTTTTCATGCTATTGTTTCTCATTCGCAGAGAAAAGAGTTCCTCCTCCTGATAAGAGGTATCGGTATAAGAAACGTAACCTTCAATATCTTTTGTATGAAACATGGGGGTTTCATTTTTTAATTGTCTGACAATTGGGACTTGTACACCTCTAGAACCCGTCATATGAATAGCTCGGTTCAGACCTGCTTCTCTGGAAATATAGCCGTTCTTTTCAAGACTTTTTAAGTGGGCGTGAACGGTTGACGTAGATTTCAGACCCGTTGCTTTACCAATTTCCCGTACAGAAGGGGGAAGCCCGTTTTGTGCGCACTCACGCAGGTAAGCCAAAATTTTTTCTTGGCTGGCATTTAGTTTTCTCAAAACAACACTTCCTTTCATAAATGAATAGTGCACCAATTTAATCAATTAAGTGGCTAGCCTAGTTAGGATGACCTTAAATCCTTATAGATGACAACAATAATATGAAATTTTATGATAGCAAAGGCATAAAATATACAATAAATAATTTTAAATAAAATTCAAACTATCTATCATACACAATAACATAAAACATGTTGAAAGACAAGATAACAGTTTTAAAATTAAGAACAAGGATTAAAAAAAGAGAAAAAACCGGAGTTGATAGCAATTCTTTTTATCATCAATTGTTCAAAATTATCCTAAAAAATAAAGTACCTGCGGCATATTTTTTGAAAACCACGGCAACAATATAGTCGGAGGTGCAACGAACATGAGCAATATGAGATTCGAAAAAACAAATCAGAAAAAAGCACTAAAGGGGAAAGGTTTTTATATTGCACTAGGAATTTGCTTAATTGCAATTGGTGCAGCAGCATGGACAACGTATGACAGTGTGATTGAATTTATGTCACCGGAGGAAATTCAGGTAGAAAGCCAGCAACCAAAAAAGGAAACCGAGCTGCAAGCTGCTGAACAGCAGGCGGGGAATACGGTAAGTGGTATTAAAACAGAGATTTCAGAACCAGCAGAACAAGAGACGGACGCAGAGCCAGTAGAAGAGACAGCGGTCGAAACAAAAGAAGCAGATAATCTTATTGTTTTCCCAACCGGTAAGGAAGTTATGAAAGCGTTTAGCGACACAAATCCCGTGTATTCTAAAACATTTGGAGACTGGAGAGTCCATAACGCAACAGACTTTAAAGCGGAGCAAGGAAGCAAAGTAAAAGCAGTAACAAGTGGTAAAGTTGTAGATATCTACGACGATCCCGCATTTGGCATGACGATCGTCATTGAACACGATGGTGGATTTACTGCCTATTATTGTGGGTTGGGCGATACCACTCTTGTACAAAAGGATCAAACTATATCCGCAGGCGACGATATCGGTTCGATTAACGATATCCCGTCTGAAATTAGCGATGGATCACATTTACATTTTGCAATCAAAAAAGAGGACAAATGGGTTGATCCTATGACAATCCTCCAAACAGACAGTGAAGAATGAATTTTGGTCCTGCCCTCGGAAAAATACGCTATAGGGGCAATCAATAAAGAGAAACAGGAGGAAGCAATTTTCCTGTTTCTTTTTATTGATATCAAACAATTATTTAGAATATATTCACTTGCTATCCATAAAATATTACAATATCCGCAACAGAAACCCCTTATAATAAAAGAGCATCAAAGTTGGTACTTTAAAGGAGGCTTCATGGTGGGCAAACATAAAAAAGGGTCTGTTCTTGTCTGCGTCACAGGCCCAAAAGACTGTGACCGATTAATTATGGCTGGTCGAAAATTTGCGAAAGAGTCGGACCTTTTTCTGGAAGTGCTTTGTGTTCAACCGACGAGTCAGGGGTTTTCAGTGAAAAGCGATGTGATAGAATATCTACATAAGTCTGCAGCAAAAGCAGGAGCACAGATGAATGTTTTTTTTCATGACGATGCTCCGTTGATCGCCGCCGGATTTGCAAAGCAAGTAAATATAAAGAGGATTGTAACAGGCTTACCAGGAAATGGGATGAATGGATTTGTACAAACGGTTCATTGCTTGTTGCCGGAGATTGCGATATCAATGGTATCGGGGAATCAAACCTATCATATGTATCCGTCGTTTGAGTATGTAAATACGTGTTGTGTTCCCGCACTTTCATAATCCGAGTTAGTAAATAGCAGAGAAGGAGATAGGGATATTATATAAAAGGGGTTAATTTTCACTTGATATTTTAACAATACTATAAGTGCTATATGCAAAAGCATAGAAATTTAGTAAAGAAAGGAGCCTACTACACCTCCTTTCTTTTTGGTTTAATGGAAGAATTAAAAAATTTGTTTTATGTAAAAGTGGAATAAGGCATGAAACCCAATACATATTGGTTATAAAAAGTGAGCAGTTGAATCGGTAAGGGGAAGCATATAAGACTAAAAGCAAATTGAATGATACTTTATTATTTCAGGGCGATTTTATGGATAGTTATAAGGGAAAATGTATTTCAGAAATCAAATAAAAGGAGTATAAAATTTTTAAATATATTGCCGAGTCATAAGTTTAGTAATGCAAAAAAGATAAAAGTAAACTTATAAAAATTAAAAAGATCTTTTGAATCAAAAACAACAGGAAAAAATTTCCGATCGGCTTGAAACGCCAGGAAAAGAAATAAACTCCGAGAATAAAAAATATTAAAGAAAAAGCACAACCAGATGATAAAATTATTGCATTGGTTTCAATCAAGGCTGCTCAGAAAGAGACCAGCCCCCTAGCAACAGACGTTACAGGAAAAGAAGAACAGAACAAGATAGTTGTATCAATTCTAGGTATTCCGATTAGAACTATGTCCGCTAGCGGAATATTAGTAAAGATATATTCACAAAAAAGCTCTTCCAACTAATTTTGTTGCAAAGCGAAAGCCCAGAAAAGAGGTGAAGTGATAATTATAAAAAGTATAAGTCGGGCTGATAGAGAAATCCCGATTTTAAAACCATTGATGGAAATGATTTTGAGAAATGGGAAAAGTTACTTCCAGCAGCGGAAGGGAGAGTGTGGTGGGAATGTGGTACCGATTATATTAGAGGTAAAAGAGAAAACAAAGGCTTGTTTTCTCAAATAATGGGTTAGTATCTTTAACGAAAGATCATTATAAATCGTATGAATAGCCTTCTTAATGGAAAAGTGTTTACGATAGTAAAATGAAATGTAAATCGGCCCTGTCAAGAATATTCGTATCATGTTCTTGATAGGGCCGAAGATATTTATTCTCCAAACATATTTTTAAGTTTTTCAAAAAATCCTTTTCGATGCTGATAGTTTCTATCACTGATCGTTGTATCAAAGTCTTCTAAAATTTCTTTTTGTTTCGTGGAAAGATTTTTTGGTACTTCTACTGTTACTTTGACAAATTGATCCCCACGTCCACGAGAGTTTAAATGTTGGATGCCTTTTCCTCTTAGCTTAAAGATATCACCTGGTTGAGTACCTTCATGAACAGTATAGCTGACTTTTCCATCAAGAGTAGGAACAACGACCTCGGCGCCCAACGCCGCTTGAGAAAATGTAATTGGAAGCTCGCACCATACGTCATCCCCTTTTCTCTCAAAAATAGGATGAGGGCGAACGTTGATGTAAACATGAAGATCTCCGGAGGGGCCGCCGTTGACCCCAGCGTTGCCGCGTCCTCTGACATTGAGAATCTGTTCATCACTAATTCCAGCAGGGATAGAAACTTCTACCGTCTTTTTAGCACGCACACGTCCGGAACCTGAACAGGTCCTACATGGGTTATCAATGATTTTTCCGGTTCCATGACATTTATCACAGGTTCTGGCTGTCTGCATGACTCCAAATGGAGTGCGTTGGTTAATTCTTACCTGACCCGATCCATTGCAATTTGGACAAGTTTTAGGAGAAGAACCTTTTTGCGCACCCGTTCCGGAACAGTCTTTACAAGTCTCTATATTTTGATAGGAGACTTCCTTTTTGCAACCTTTTGCTGCTTCCTCAAAGGATATGTTTAAAGTGGCCTCAGTATCGCTTCCGCGTCTTGGTGCATTTGGATTGTTATGTCGTCCGCTCCCTCCAAATCCCCCAAAGAAACTGTTAAAGATGTCCCCTAGATCGATGTCTTGTCCAAACGGGCTTCCTCCCGATGGTCCCGCTCCGTAGCTTGGGTCAACACCCGCATGTCCAAACTGGTCATATCGGGCACGTTTTTCTTTATCAGAAAGAACTTCATATGCTTCGTTGACTTCTTTAAACTTTGCTTCTGCTGCCTTATCACCTGGATTTAAATCCGGATGATATTTTTTTGCAAGTTTTCGGAATGCCTTCTTAATTTCATCATCGGAAGCATTCTTAGAAACTCCCATAACTTCATAAAAATCTCGTTTATCAGCCAAAAAATATCACTCCTAAAATTAAAAAAACGCCTCTCTTCTTTCGAATCACCAAAATCCCTCCGCTGCATCAGCAACAGAGGGATCAAGATTGAAACAGCGTTACCGCGATAATCGATCAATTTTACTTGTTTTGATCGTCTACATCTTTATAATCTGCATCATATACGTTATTGCCGTTTGTTGTGTCGCTGGAAGCTCCTTGTGGAGTTGCACCATTTTCTGGAGCTGCCTGCTGATAGAGCTTGGAAGAAACTTCATACATTGCTTTTTGCAGGTCTTCTGTACCGCTCTTCATCTGCTCAAGATTATTTGAAGAAATTGCTTCCTTCAAAGAGGATACCTTTTGGTTCAGAGTGGTTTTATCTTCTTCTGGGATTTTATCAGCACTATCGGTCAAAAGTTTTTCAACAGAGTAGCATAAGTTCTCTGCATCATTCTTTGTGTCTACTTCTTCACGACGCTTTTTGTCTTCGGCAGCGAATTGCTCTGCATTTTTAATAGCATTATCAATCTCTTCTTTTGACATGTTTGTACTTGACGTGATTGTAATTTTTTGCTCTTTTCCAGTCCCCAAATCCTTCGCATAAACGTTTACAATACCATTCGCGTCAATATCAAATGTTACCTCAATTTGAGGAATTCCACGTGGAGCAGGTGCAATACCATCGAGTTTAAACAACCCTAACTGTTTGTTGTCGCGCGCGAATTCACGTTCCCCTTGCAGGACGTTCACTTCAACCTGAGTCTGACCGTCGGCAGCAGTTGAGAAAATTTGGCTTTTCTTTGTCGGAATCGTGGTATTGCGTTCAATAACTTTCGTCATAACGCCGCCCATTGTTTCGACGCCAAGAGAAAGAGGGGTAACATCTAAGAGTAATAGCCCTTCGACCTCTCCGCCCAATACGCCGGCTTGCAAAGCGGCGCCGATCGCAACGCATTCATCCGGGTTGATGCCCTTGAACGGCTCTTTTCCGATTAGATCTTTTACAGCATCTTGGACAGCTGGAATTCTCGAGGAACCACCCACCATCAATACTTTGTCAATATTGTTGATCGAGAGTCCAGAATCAGAAAGCGCCTGGCGGACAGGAGCCATCGTTTTTTCAACAAGATCAGCTGTGAGCTCATTGAATTTCGCTCTTGTTAACGTTAGATCTAAGTGTTTTGGACCGTTTGCATCAGCTGTGATAAACGGTAAGTTGATTGCTGTGGAAGTAACGCCGGAAAGCTCAATCTTTGCTTTTTCTGCAGCTTCTTTTAAGCGTTGCATTGCCATTTTATCATTTTTTAAGTCGACTCCTGTTTCTGCCTTGAAGGAAGAAACCATCCAGTCGATCACTCTTTGATCGAAATCATCTCCGCCTAAGCGGTTGTTTCCTGCGGTGGCCAATACTTCCTGTACACCATCGCCCATCTCAATGATCGAGACGTCGAAGGTTCCGCCGCCTAAGTCATATACCATAACCTTTTGGTCGGTTTCTTTGTCGATCCCATAGGAAAGTGCAGCAGCAGTTGGCTCATTAATAATACGTTTTACGTCTAATCCAGCAATTTTACCGGCGTCTTTTGTAGCCTGACGCTGAGCGTCTGTGAAATAAGCGGGAACTGTGATAACAGCCTCGACTACTTTATCTCCTAAATAAGCTTCTGCGTCTGCTTTAAGCTTTTGTAGAATCATCGCCGAAATCTCTTGTGGAGAATAATTTTTGTCGTCGATCGTTACTTTGTAATGGGATCCCATCTCACGTTTAATAGAAGAAATTGTTCTGTCTGGGTTTGTGATCGCCTGACGTTTTGCAACCTGCCCGACCATTCTTTCTCCGTTTTTAGAAAAAGCAACAACGGAAGGGGTTGTTCTTGCCCCCTCTGCGTTTGCGATCACAACAGGTTCGCCACCTTCAATCACAGCAACACAAGAGTTTGTTGTTCCTAAATCTATTCCGATTGTCTTTGCCATAGTAAAATCCTCCTAAATAAATCTTTTTTATTTATATGTCAAATAAATGATATGCTAAAAATATATCTATGAACAGGAAACAAAAATCTAATTTGCTACCTGAACCATTGCATGCCGAATAATGCGGTCGTCAATTTTATATCCTTTTTGAAATACCGCTGAAATGACATTTTCTTCGAGCTGATCATCTTCAATATGTGCAACAGCATTGTGAAGATCAGGGTTAAATGGTTCCCCTTTTTCGCCAAAACTCTCAACAGAAAGCTTTTGAAGCGCGTCGGAAAATTGCGCTTTAACCATTTCGATTCCTTTTTGGTATTCTTCCGCACTGCCTGACTGAACCTCTAAAGCACGATCTAAGCTGTCGGCAACTGGAAGAATCAAAGATACCGCCATAGAAGTTGCATCAGCGTAAATAGCTGTTTTTTCACGTTCTGTACGCTTTCTGAAATTTTCGTATTCCGCCATTGTGCGAAGAAGGCGATCTTTTTGTGCCAAAAGTTCTTTCTTTAATATCTCGAGTTCCTCGTTGTTCTCATCTATCTCGCAGTTTTCTTTTGAACCTACTTCTTCCAAAGTTTGTTCCGCTTCCGCTGAACCAATATCGGGCTCTTTTTGATTTTCTACATCGTTACTCAATTTTGTTTCCCCTTTCAGTAGCTTTTATTAGACCGTTTGAACGGCAATTATTTGAGAGGCTATGCTTTATTATTCTGTATCTAAAAGCTCACCCAACAGTTTTTCAACCGACGAGGCGAGATATTCAAGGCTTGCAATCGCTTTTGCATAGTCCATCCTAGTAGGACCGATAATCGCAATCGCGCCGAATCGGTTTTCCGGTAATGTGTACCTTGTAATAATAACGCTTGAGTCTGAGAGCTCTGGACGCTTGCTCTCTGTTCCGATTAAAACGCTTGTAGAAGCGCTTTGGTGGCTAAGCAGCAGTTTTGCAAGGTCGCTCCGCTTCTTTAAGAATTCCATTACCCTTCTTGCGTGCTCTAACCCAAATCCCGGCAAGAATAACAGGTTTGTTTGCCCGTCGAGCCGTACATCGGCGCATCGTGCTTCATTTGCAGCTTCCAAAATCGCCGTTAAAACAGATGGTAAAAGCAGAGTCATTTCCCCTAACGAAGCGGCAGTAGTTTGAATCAAAGCAGGCGTAATCTTCGCGACTGATACTCCACGAAACCGTTCATTTAGAACTCCAAAAAAAATCTTTAAAATCTCAGGCGTTAAATCATAATCGCACCGGAATAACTTATTTTTAATCATTCCAGTTGACGTCATTAAAACAACCATCGCAGTTCTTCTGCCAGTTTGAACGAACTCAATTCTGCGGACAGTAGCATTATCTTCCGCAGGAGAAGTCGATACCGCCGCAAAGTGTGTTAAAGCGGCTAACGTCTGCGAGGCCTCTTCGAGTAAACGAAAGGGATCATCAGCAGAGCTTAACAGCATTTGATTGATAAATTCCTTTTCGTCGTCAGAAAGGGATCTTCGATTCATCAGTTTGTTAACATATAGGCGATATCCTCTTTGAGACGGGATCCGACCCGCGGAGGTGTGAGGTTGTTCTAAAAGACCTAATTCAACGAGCTCTGCCATTTCATTTCGGATCGTTGCTGAAGACACAGAAAAATCAAGGTGATCTACAATTGCTTTTGAACCAACAGGTTCGCCGGCCCTAATATAGAGTTCCACGATCATGGCCAAAATTTTTAATTTTCTTTCTCCAATTTCCATCGTTACTACCCTCTGGTTTCATGTTAGCACTCTCCGAGTAAGAGTGCTAATATATTTATAATTTACCATTGTAAAATAAAAATGTCAATATTAGATTTGTAAACGAATTGTGAAAATTACAATAGAGGATATTGTTGTTCAGATATTATTTTACCTATTCGTATCGAAGTTATAATAAGGTATTAATATAATAACTAGCAATAAAATGGAGGAGGTTGGGATGAAATAACTGTATGCTGATTCAAAGCGCCCGAGTAATTAATCTAGAAGGAAGAAAACACGGTATCTTTGGTCTCTTATTCGAAGGATGAGTGATTTCTAAAATTGGAAAAACATTAAAATAAAAAACACGCAGAGATTATAGACACAAAAGAATTGGTTGTGTTGCCTAGAATTATTGATATGCATGTGCATCTAAAAAATCTTTGAGGGGAGGGGATCTTTTAGATGCGTGTAGTGCGGCGTTGGCCGGAGAGGTTATAAGCTTGTTATCGATGCCAAATGCAGCTGCTTTAGCTTTTGAAGAGATTGTTTTGGGCCTAGTCGAGTGCTTTTAAATCAGAAAGTTTTTTCCTTCCTATCTCTTTGCTGGTACTTTAAGCCACATAAACGTGAATATCTACCTTCTCTGCTTATTTAAGAAGATGTTGTATGTAGGACTGGACCCGATGCTTTTGTATATCCAGGAGTATGTCAGGAGTGTAAACTATCAAAAGAATAGAAAAACATTTGACGCAGCGGCCGAGGCGATATGTGTTTATAATTTTGATTTGATTGATGCGTTTTGTGATATTGTCCCGGCCGTTAACAGCCGCAGTTTGCTTATTATGAAAGAATAAGAAAGTCCTTAGCGAAACGATTGCATACGCCAAACAGGAGAGGCTATATGTAATCGCGGACGGGAAACGCAGTGGCGTCGAATCAACGATAGGTGCGTATACGAACGTCTATCTCGATACAACAAACGTTGAGGATGAACAGAATCAATCTTTTTGTCGGATGCATTAACAGTCAACGGATATTTGGAATTCGACGGAAGTTCCCCAACACTTTTGCCTGTGATATCTTTAATAAGAGGACTTTTGTTCTTGTGAAAACTTCGAGCTCATCCTCAGGAGATCCAGGGCGAAAAGAGGGTATCATATGATGAGGGATCTTTGTTCCCGTTGGTTGCAAAACTTCGAAAAATACGGATACTCGTCGATCAGAACGGTAGTAGGGGTGACCTATTTACAGCGTCTTTTGGGGTTAAGGAAGTTGTTTGCATATTTATTTTTCCTTATTTGCAGTTATGCGGCGCAGGGTGCGACTGTGAAGGATGAGGTTCCGGAACTTAATACAAACGGATTAAAGGCGGTTGTGAACTCATTAAGGGAGGTTTTCATACTTGGTGGAACAGTGCATTTTGACAAGGAAAATATGAAAAAGCGGCGCGTCAAGAAGCAATTGGGATGCGCGATAGTATCAGGAACTATTTAAAAAGGATTATATTATTAAAAGCAAATGGCCCCCGGGTCTTTATGATCCAGGGACCATTGTATAAAATTAAAAATATTTACAAATTGATACAAGGAATCTCTTGTTTTCACTCTTAGGAAAGTATAAAATAAAAAAGGTCGCTGCAAAATAAACTATTGCAAAAGTAGGAGTAATCTTTTAAAGATAGAGTTATGCAGCGCGATGGATGGAATGTAAAATTAGTAAAGAAAGACCAAGTTGCAAAAAAGCTATTTCGGTTTGAGTTGCTTCACCCTAGCTTGCTTTTAAAATCACAAGGACTGTCAGGAAACATTGTAGAAAACCGCTGATTGTGAAATTATCTCTCGATGTTACAGATATTAAGGAGATTGTCTTATCATGTCAAAAGGCCAGGGTGGATGCGATTTTTTTGATTTATACCCTTAACTGGGATGAAAATAGGCGCTGAAACGGGCAAACTATTGCTATGAAATAATACTGGCGGGTTGTCAGGCCCTGCATTGCTACAGTTTGCTGGGAGGATGGTATGATAGGTAGCGTCATCTGTTTCCATTCCGATTATCGGGATGAGTACAGTTACCTCTTGTGAGTATGTGATTGATCTGCTGATAGCAGGAACTTCTGGGTGCAGGTTGGGACGGCTCTATTTCAAGACTCGTATGCACTGACTAAAAACTGTGGATGGATTACCTGATTTTTAGATAGAAAAGGGGTGATATCTGTCAAGGAGCTGACAGAGTCACTCAAAATTTGGTAGATGGGAAGAACTTGATGAAAATTATGGCTGTAGATTTAGGAAAGGTACGAACCGGGATTGCTGTTTCGGATCAAAATGAGCTGCTTGCGTCTCCAGTTTGTGTGATAGAAGAAAGAGACCGGGAGCGATTGTGTCAAAAAATATCTACTATCGCTACATCGGAGAATGTGGGAGAGATTGTAGTAGGGCTCCCTAGAAATATGGATGGCAGCGAGGGAGAAAGCGCAAAAAATGCACGAGAGTTTTCAGATATGCTACAGAAAGCAACAAAGCTTCCTGTTGCGTTGCGGGATGAGAGGAATACAACGATCTCAGCACACGGGTACTTAAATGACGTGAATGTACGCGCAAAAAAACGAAAAAAAGTGATCGATAGTGTTGCGGCGACGATCATCTTACAGGATTATCTGGACTTCAGGAGGAATTAGGATGAATCTGATTCGATCTTTTCATTTGAGTCCGGCGGCTGTGTTTTTAGCGATTGCTGGAGGACTCGCACTTTTTTTAGCTAGAAATGATGCAAAGGGAATACTTGATTCTCCATGGAGAGAAGTGTATGTTGCAGCAATTGCGGTGATTGTGACAGCAGCTTTGCTGATTATTTTTAAGAATTATGAAGTAGTAGGAATATCACTTGGCGTTTGTATGATTTTAATTATGGGGAATTATTTTCTGATTAATATCAGGAAAATCATCGAAGATATTCAGGAAGGCAATCCATTTACAATATATGTAAACTTTTATGATGGGCTTTGTTGGGGGCTTTCTTGTTTTATCCCATTTTTTATCTGTATTCTTTTGAGAACGTTTTCAGTTGGGAAATGGGATACAAAAGAAAAACGACAGCAGTTTGAGAACTTTTTTCATCTCAGTGCCATCGCCTTTTTCCTTTATGATGCAATTCTTTTCTTTGCATGTTTCATTTTCAAAAATCCAATTCAGCTTTTTGCTCCTCGCGACTTTGAATGGATTCCTTTTGGATTGTTTTTATCCGATCAAATTGCGGGGAATAGTGTCTTTTATAATATCGGAATCTTTTCTTTTTTTATTCCAATTGGATTTTTCCTTTCGGTTTACAAAAGCAATTTGTCAATCATTAAAAAACTTGCGATATCACTTGGTGTATGTA
>CAKSKO010000013.1 GCA_934465125.1 uncultured Eubacteriales bacterium | reverse complement strand
GCTCAGATTTGTTTAGAAGCGATGTACCGCATGTTAACGGAAAAATAAAGGTACATTATTCTAAGAAGCTAAGGGATAGGAAAAAGTTATTATTTTACTGTAAGGAGGAGTTCTTTTGAACGCCGAATCAAGAATCAGGAGAGAAGCAAGAAATCATCTTTCCAATAATAATTGGGGAAAAGCTATCGCGATTACCATTTTATTGGCTTCGATACCTGTTGTATTGTCTTATATCAATCATTTGCTTGCAGGATTGTTTTCCTTGAATGCGATTGATCTCTCATTACTGAGCCGTCATTTATTTGACCAAAAATTGGTGGATGAGGCAGTCAGAAATGTTACCGAACCAAACGCATGGATTTATTCCGCCGCGCTTGCAGTGTTGTTGTTAGTTATTTTTGTTGCATCGTGGCCGCTTCAATTGGGGGTTACTTATTGGAGCTATCAAGTTGCAAATGGAAAGTCTGTTACGTTTGGGGAAATTTTTCGTTATTATAAGGCAGAACGGCTATTTATCCATGCAATGCGTTTTTATTTCCATTATATGATCCGGATATTTTTATGGAGCCTTTTATTTTTATTGCCGGGATCGATTTTAACGGGGATCTCTAGCCAGTTAAATCTGCTGTATGCGGCAAAAGGAATTCCAACGATGGTAGGACTATTTGTTCCGATTGGAATGGTTTTGTCGATCGTCGGGGCGATTGCTTTGATCCCGATTGCATTCCGGTATTTTTTAGCGCCATATTTCGCTGTAATGGACGATAAAAGCAACGAGGTACAGTGTATCAAACTTTCTTGGCAGACGATGGAAGGAAGACGTATAGACCTTCTAAAGCTACTTATCACATTTATTCCGTGGGGTCTTCTTTGCTTTTTTGTAATTCCTGTTCTATATGTTGCCCCATATTTCTATATTAGTATGGCAAATTGCGCAAAATGGCTGATTTATGAAAAAGATAAAAAAGAGCAAAAAAGGGAAGCTGAATATTATACTGCAGCGTCTTTATAGTGGTTGGTTACAATAGAAAAAGCAATTGATTGTTTCTAAAAATAAAAAAGGAAAGGGCAGAGAGATGCTGTCCTTTCCTTTTTTGAATTGAAAATGAAAAAGTTGATTTTGTTTTTGCTTGCGGAAGCCTTTTGAAATGCTATATCAATTTGTATCAGTTGTTGTGTTAAAATGATCTTAGTGCTTCGTTAATTCATCTATACAGCTTTTACAAACGTTACGTCCTTTAAATACTGTTACGTTGTCGACATTGTCGCAAAAAACACATTGAGGTTCATATTTTTTTAACATAATAGTAGAACCTTCAATAAAAATTTCTAATGAATCTTTTGGGTTAATATTCAAAAGGTTTCGTAATTCAATGGGTAAGACAATCCTTCCTAGGTTATCTACTCGGCGAACAATTCCGGTTGATTTCATGATTCATCGCTCCTTTTCATGGATATAGAGTGTCATTTTTTGTCAACTTACAAAACAATAATACTATTTTTTTACAATTTTGTCAAGAAGGGACTGTAAATATATTGAATAAATATCATATTCTGTACATCTTCAAGAATATATTAAACAAAGAGTATGAAAAAAGCGGTGATAAATTTGATGAATTATATTTGGGGTGCGCTGATTTTAATCAGTATTGTCTGTGCAGTGGTCACAGGAAGAATGGGAGAACTATCCGATGCGGTTTTATCTGGAGCGGCTGATTCCATTACGCTCGTTATCTCTATGCTTGGAATGATGTGCTTGTGGACAGGACTGATGAAAATTGCAGATACAGGAGGGCTAACGGCGATTCTTGCCAAAGGATTTGCGCCGATCCTTAGAAAACTCTTTTCTGAATATGGAGAAGACAGCCCAGCCGCACGCGCAATCTGCATGAATGTAACGGCCAATTTGCTAGGACTTGGAAATGCGGCCACGCCTATGGGAATTGCCGCGATGAAAGAGATGCAGAAATCAAATCCTGATCCCACCACAGCCAATAACAGTATGGTGATGTTTGTTGTATTAAATACAGCATCAATTCAGCTGATCCCAACGTTTATGACAATTTTAAGACAAAAGCACGGTGCAGCTGCTCCGTTTGATATTTTACCCGCGATCTGGCTGACGTCAATCGGGGCGCTGTTGGTTGGAATTATCGCTGCGAAACTGTTGGAGAAAGGGAGAAAAAGGGTTGGATAAACTGGGGACTTTTTCAGTACCAATTATTATCGCGCTAATTATCTTATTTGGATTTTTCAAAAAGGTCCCCTTGTTTGACACCTTTTTGTTGGGGGCAAAGGAAGGGATGAAATCAACTGTTTCAATTGCTCCTTCCTTGGTAGGTCTCATCACAGCTGTCAGCATGCTCAAAGCATCGGGAGCCTTAGATATGTTTACTGCAGCGATTGCACCGGCCGCACACTTTTTAGGAATCCCACCTGAGGTAATGCCACTAACGCTGCTGCGACCTATCTCTGGAAGCGGATCGATTGCATTTCTTGATACAATTTTTTCAACCGTTGGAGTGGATAGTTTTCCCGGTAGGGTCGCGTCTATCATGATGGGATCTACGGAAACCACTTTTTACGCGATTGCCGTCTATTTTGGCGCAGTCGGGATCAAAAATACAAGGCATACGATCCCCGCCGCGCTCTCTGCCGATTTGGCAGGACTTTTTCTATCGGTATTCTCTGTGAATTTGTTTTTTGGATTGTTGCAATAAAAAAGAACTTCCATCCAAGGAAGTTCTTTTTTTAAATCTAATCGAATTATTGAATTGAGAAATTAAAAACAAGGAATCCTTCATAGTCGCCGGAAATATCGAATTTCTTGGCTAAAGAAACTTTTCCTTCTTGTGTCTTATCCACTTCGTCTGTCAATCTCATGAATTCCCCACCTGGAACAACTTGCGTAAAATCGGTTGTTTTTGAATAAACCGAATAAGGAATAGAGACATCGTAGTCATATTTGTTGTCTCCAGTAGCAGCAGGATCTTTAATCAGATAGAGAGGAAATCCCCCGGAAGCAGACGCGCGTTTGGGCGAAACAGTTGCAACCAAATTTTCAGACTGAGATGCAACAAAATTAGAAACAGAAACAGAAAAAGCTTTTTCGATCGTTTTACCGTCTGACTTTAATCCGGTACCGAAATCCAATGTAGCAGGCACTGTTGCTATATAAGACGGGTCAATACTTGCTTTTACAGTAGAGCTTTTCGTATCATCGACCGCAAAAGCGGAAAACGCGCAGGCAGACAATAAGAGTGTGATCAATGCCAACGCAGTAATTACTTTTTTCATACATCATTCTCCTTTTTATAACTATAATTTCTTAATATTATATAGTCTAAATATCCTATCTCTATTTTAGCACTTGGATTATAAAAAATCAACATGAAGTTTATTTTATAATTTTTTGAATTTTTGTTAATTAAGATACATTGCCTTATCAAACAGATTCTACTTTACCTTGTGAGGATCGCGGTAGACCCTTTGGTAAAGAACGTCTACATAATGAGAAAATTCCTGATGAGTGATCGCACGTGGATAGCTCATGATTTCTAGTCGGCAGGGGAGGGTATCGACTCGTAGTGCAGGTTGTTCGTAGGGATAGGGGTTCAAATGGAAGCCTAAGCGTTTATAAAATCCGATTCTCCGTTTTGCAAGCTCGGTTTCACCCGGCTCCACTTCAAGAATCACTGGATTTTCTGTTGATTTTATATACTCCTTTACAATTTCGCTACCAATGCCTCTTCCGCGTGCGTGCTGTGTTGTTGCTAAGTGCTCAACGTAAGAAAATTCATCAAATTCCCAAAGCGTCATAAACGCCAACATACGCCCTTTTTCGTCCCGCTTGACAAATAACCTGTATTCGTTTTCTTTTAATAAAGCTTTTTGCCCTTCGTAAGTACGCATCTCTTCGTCGGGGAAAGATTCGTCCATAATCTCGAAAATCTCGTCGAATTCTGTTTGCATCTTTCATTTGCTCCTTTCAGGCTCATAAAAGCATATCATAAACTAAGATATGCAAGAAAGTGAAATACTATGACATCTTTTTCCTAGTCTATCAGAAAAAGATGCGATTGAAAAGGTATAATAAAACTTCTTTTTGGCATATATTTGAGATGACTTCAAAAGATATGGTGTGAAAGTATGAAAAAGAAAGCGTTTCTTCTCAATGCGGTGATTTTAACAGCGACGTCGCTATTAGCAAGGGCCATGGGAATCGCGTTTCGAGTCTATATGTCAAATAAAATAGGAGCGGAGGGAATCGGCCTTTATCAATTAATTGGGACCGTTTATTTGTTTTGTGCAAATTTTGCAACGACAGGAATCAGTATTACCGTTACAAGGTTGGTAACAGATTCGGTGGCAAACAAGAAATTTACAAAAGCAAAGCGTTATACAAGATATTGCCTTTTGCTCAGCGTTTTTATCAGTTGCGCAGTTGGGGTGCTGTTATTTTGCTATGCAGATCTGATTGGAACACAGTTTCTTCATGATGCCCGCACGGTTTTATCTCTCAAGGTATTGGCGCCGAGTCTGCCGTTTATGGCGGTCTCTTCTACATACCGCGGTTATTTTTATGCAAACAGACAAGTCTTTAAAACTGCAAGTGAACAGTTGATAGAGCAGGTTGTTGAGATTATCGTATTTGCTGCGGTTGTTGGGGTTATGGCGCCGAAAGGACTTTCCTATGCCTGTTGCTCGATCGTAGTGGGGACAACGGCGGCCGAAGTGCTATCGTGTGTATACTCCTTTATCATGTATCGCATCGGACTTCCGCAGCCTCAAAAAGACGACGGGCCAAGCCGTGGAATGATCAAAAAGATAGCTTCAATTGCGATTCCTATTACAGGAAGCTATTGTCTTCGATCGGGGCTTAGCATGATTGAAAATGTTTTAATCCCATCAGGGCTAAAAAAAGCTGGTGCGTCGAGCCAGCGCAGCCTTGCAGCATATGGGATGATTAT
Organism: uncultured Eubacteriales bacterium; assembly: GCA_934465125.1. GTDB lineage: Bacteria > Bacillota > Clostridia > Oscillospirales > Acutalibacteraceae > CAKSKO01. Next base: position 6,844 of record CAKSKO010000013.1, on the reverse strand, counting down.
GGGAATGGTAATGCCGGTGATCACCTTCCCGTCTGTTTTCCTATATTCTTTCTCGATGCTCTTAATTCCTGAAATGTCGGAAGCAAACGCCGTTGGCAACAAAAACAATATTCATCATGTAGCAACACGGGTCTTTCAAATTGCGGGGCTTTTTTCCATCATGGTTGCGGGAATCTTTTTCTTTTTTGGAGGCGATTTGGGATATATCATCTACGGAAACCGAGAACCTGGCATTTATATCAAAGTATTGGCGCCAATTGTTCCTTTGATGTATCTTGATAGTGTAGTTGACGGTATGCTCAAAGGGCTAGGAGAACAAGTTCATTACTTATCGTATAATATAATTGATTCAACACTTAGAGTAATTTTGATTTATTTTCTGCTACCGATCAAAGGAATTGAGGGACTTTTAATTGTAATGTTTGTTAGCACAATTCTTAACTCTTCTTTGAGTATGGGCAGGCTGATTAAGGTAACAAAAATGAATCTTGATGTGAAAAATTGGATCATTAAGCCTGTAGTGTCCATTGTATCATCGTGTTTGCTGTTTCATTTCATCTTAACGAAAACCGCCGCGCTATTTTCGTCTTTTGCAGCAGCTTCTTTTTTTGGAATTACTACGGCGGTTATATTTTATTTTCTATTTTTGTTCTTTACAAAAGGAATCAGCAAAGAGGATGTTATCTGGTTTAAAAGCTGCTTGAGTAGAAAATAGAAATCAGTAAAAAAACACCGCCCCTAAAAAACTAGGGTGCGGTGTTTTGATAAGAGAATCATTCGTGTTATGCTACCGTGAGTTTTGTGCTTTCTGAATCCTGATACGCATTACCTTTTTTATAAACTCTGGTCCGTTAAACGGGATCAATGGATATAAATAGCTTTTTCCAGAGACTGTTTTGTTGAAGAGTATTAGTAGCAGTGTCAGAACAAACCCAGCGATAAATCCCCAGATGTTGAACAGGTAGGTCGTAATCAAGAGTAAAGTACGCATAAACTTTAGTGCGTACCCAAGCTCAAAACTGGGCTGAGAATAGTTCGCCATCGCAACAAATGCCATATAAAGCATAGATTCGGTATTAAACCAACCGGATTTTACAGCAAAGTCGCTTAAAATAATCGCTCCGATGATACTAAGAGTGGTACTAATTGAAGTTGGTGTATGCAAAGACGCCAATCTGAGTCCGTCAATAACAAGCTCTAGCGCTAAAAGCTGCCAGAAGATCGGAAGATGAATCGGATCAGATGGAATCAAAAACGAAAACATTTCAGGGACAAACTGCGGGTTTTGCAGCAAAAGGAGCCAAAACGGAGTAATAATGAATGTCATAAATGCGATGAGGTATCTTGAGAATCTCAAGTACGTTCCGGTAAAAGGGGGAAAATAGTAGTCGTCGGCTTCTTCTAAGATGTCAAAAAGCGAAGTCGGGATAATGATAGAGGAAGGAGAATTATCGACTAAAATGACGATTTCACCTTCCAACACCGAAGAGGCGGCAGTATCGGGGCGTTCACTATATTTTACCTTTGGGAAGGGGTTGTACCATTTATGATGATAAATTGCCTCAACGAGGCTTTGCTGGTTCATCGTTAAGGATTCAACATTTGCAGTGCTGATTTTATCGCAGATTTGATGAAGGAGTTTTTTATCGACCTTATCGTCCATATAGCAGACAACAACGTCTGTTTTCGATAAATTCCCGACGCTAAAGATTTTCATCGTGAGATTTGGATTGCGGATTCTTCTGCGAATCAACGCAGTATTGCTGACGAGTGTCTCGACAAATCCGTCCCGGGCCCCCCGTAAAACCCTGTCTTTTGCCGGTTCGCTTGTGTCTCTCTGCGGATAGGTTCTCACGTCGATCAAAATCGCTTCGCTAAATCCATCGACAACGAGCGCTAGAACGCCCGATAACACGCTTGTACAAATTTTTTGCATATCATCTGTCTGGCCTACTTCTACATATGGGACACAGCGCTTCGAGAATGTATGCGCATTTGTAAAATCTTCTTCGTCAGAAAGAGAATAAAAAAATTCAAGAATTTTTTCCATAACTTCGTCTTTCAACAATCCGTCGATGTAAAACATACAAGCTGTGCGGTTGCCTATACGAACCGTGCGGTAAATCAAATCGAAACTTTCGTTTACTCTTAGTGCTTTTTTGAGTTTATCTACTGTTTGTTCAATGTTTGTATCCAGCGGCATAAAATCACCTCTTCGTTATTTTGGTAACATCAGGTGATTTTATGCAAATTATTTTCCAAGACGTTTTTAAAGTTCTGTGTACATACGATAGAAGTCAGCATAAAGTCCGCCCTTTTTCAAGAGTTCTTTATGGCTTCCTTGTTCTTCGATACCATTTTCGGTCAAAACTAGGATGAGCGAAGCGTTTTTAATGGTGGTCAAACGGTGAGCGATCGTAAAGGTGGTTCGACCTTTTGACAATATTTCAAGGGAGTCTTTGACGATTTTTTCGCTGTGATTATCGAGAGCAGAAGTAGCCTCATCTAAAATTAAAACAGGTGGATTTTTTAAAAATACACGGGCGATACTAATGCGTTGTTTTTGCCCTCCGGAGAGATTTACCCCATGTTCTCCAACATAAGTGTGATATCCATCAGGAAAGCTTTCAATAAAATCAGAGGCGCCAGCTTGCTTTGCCGCCAGAATAATTTCTTCATCTGAAGCACTAGGCTTACCATAGGCAATGTTCTCCCAGATGGAACCGGAGAAAAGATGGACGTCCTGCTGGACAATCCCGATGTTTCGATGAAGCGAATCCTGTTTGATTTCTTTGATATTTATTCCGTCTAAGAGGATAGCACCTTCTGTCACATCATAAAAACGGGCTAAAAGGTTGCAAATAGTCGTTTTGCCGCTGCCGGAAGGACCCACAAGCGCGATGTTATCTCCAGGATTTACATGTAGATTAATTTTTGTTAATATATTATTTTGCTCACTTTTGTATCGAAAGCTGACATCTCGAAATTCAATTTCACCCGTTACATGCTTTAGCTCAATGGCGTCTTTGGAATCTGCAATTTCGGGAGAAGCATCCATCACTTCAACAAACCGTTCAATTCCTGTCATCCCGCGCTGGAACTGTTCTGTAAATTCAACGATACGAAAAACGGAGACGAGAAGAGTGGAAACGTATAAAAGGTATGCGACCAGATCGCCTACATCAATTTTTCCCCGAAGCATAAAAACTGTCCCCAATACAAGAACTGAGAGATACATCAGATGATCAAACAGCTTTGACCCGGAATGAAATCCTGCCAAAATATGATACATCTTTTTTTTAATCGATAAGAATTTTTCATTGCCCTGATCAAATTTTTGCTGTTCCATTTTTTCGTTGGCAAACGATTTGATGACTCGGATGCCAGATAAGCTATTTTCCACTTGTGCGTTTAGTTCTCCAACCTGTACGCGAGACCGTTTAAATGATTTTCTCATCTTTTTATTAAAATAGAAAGAAAATACTAGAAGCAACGGGATCAAAGAGAAAATAAACAGTGTTAGAGGTAGGTTGATTGTACTTAAAATAACAAAGGAGACAATGATTTTGAGGCCCGCAATAAAAAACTCTTCCGGGCAATGGTGCGCAAATTCCGTTACTTCGAACAGATCATTGGTGATTCGCGACATCAATTGGCCGATCTTCGTTTTATCATAGTAAGAATAAGAAAGCGTTTGCATATGGGCGAAGAGATCCCGCCGCATATTTGTTTCGATTTTTGCGCCCATGATATGCCCGATTGAAGCCATGAAATAATATGCTGCAACATTGATGAGCGATAGCGTAAGATATCCCAAACCAATTAATAAAATCAGTTTTAGCGTCAAAATTTGTCTGTTGTTTATGGCGCTATCGGTAATAAAACGCACGATCAAAGGGAATAGTAGCTCACATAAGGTAGTAAGAGAAGCACAGAATAAGTCTAGTATTAAAATCCACCGGTATTTTTTAAAGTATGGAATAAATCGTTTAAAAAGAATTCGATTTTTATGATGCATGAGAGTCTCCTTTGTTACATATAAATACTGTATGAATATTATTTTAGTAGATTAAAAAGAAAAATCAAGGAAGTACGGCAGCTCTAAAATAAAAAAATTTAAAAAAGTGCTTGCATTTTTGTTTTTGATCATGTATAATAAAAACATACTAAATAGAATAGATATCGCGGGATGGAGCAGTTCGGTAGCTCGTCGGGCTCATAACCCGAAGGTCGGAGGTTCAAATCCTTCTCCCGCAACCAAAAAGTCCCTGGACGCAGTTTGCGTTCAGGGCTTTTTTGTTTTGTAAAAGCTTTGATTTCTAAAAATATTTACAAAAAATGAGAGTTGTACTATACTGTATTTAGTTTACTTTGCTTAATATGTAGGGAGGGAATCGATATGAGATCGCAAATACCGAGAGAAAGCCAAGGGCCATCGGTTCAAATTGGCTCAGATTCCGCACAAAATCAGGTCGGCGCTTCAGGAATGCTGAGTGGGCCGATTATAGGAGACTATCGGCATTTAAATCCGATTCCTGGTAGGGGAGGAAAGGCAAGTAATTCTTCTGCATCAGATTCTCGAGAACGTCAGAAATATTTAATGAAATTGCAATCACGTGCTCGGGCAAGACGACATAAAAAATCTCCCGCTCAAATGTCAGAAGAAGAGATACATAAGCGTATTGAGAGGGGCTGGAAGGGAGACCGGTTTCAGGCAGCGGGCGTTTATAGAGATCAATTTACAGAAAACAACATCACTGCGTGTATTGAGAAAGGCTGGAGGGGATGGCATTTTTTAGGCCCGGGATTTTCTCCTGAAGATTTTTTAGAAAAACATATATATTATTGTCTTATAAAAGGTTGGAAAAAAGAAGATTTTGAAGATCTTAGAATTAATGCGGAGCAATTTACAGAAGGAATTATCGCTACTCTTCTTATAAAAGGCTGGGATGGGCAAGCTTTTGAGGCAGCAGGCATTCCCGGGCCTAACTTTACAGAAGATCATATAACGATTTGTATTCAAAACGGTTGGAGACCACAGGCGTTTCAGTCGGTTGGCATTCGTGGTGCCCAATTTACTTGGAGTACCATCATGCTTGCGCTTGAGCGCGACTGGAGGGGACAAGCTTTTGGGGCAGTAGGCATTTTTGGTGATAAATTTGAACCAGCACACATCGCTGCGTGTATTGGGAACGACTGGAGGGGAAAAGATTTTAAGGCAGTAAAGGTCTCTGGTGCTCAATTTACAGACGACCAGATCACTGCATGTATTAAGAACGGCTGGAGGGGAGAAGATTTTAAGGCAGTAAAGGTCTCTGATGACAAATTTAAACCAGAATACATCACTGCGTGTATTGAGAACGGCTGGAGGGGAGAAGATTTTAAGGCAGTAAAGGTCTCTGGTGATCGATTTAAAGAAGCCCACATCACTGCATGTATTAAGGAAGGCTGGAGTGTGCAAGCTTTTAATGACATAGATATTTCTGGTGCTCAATTTACAGACGACCAGATCACTGCCTGTATTCAGAACGGCTGGGAAGCAGATTGTTTTAAGCGGTTAGGTATTGAGGGCAATCGATTTACAGGAGCACACATCACTGCCTGTATTCAGAACGGCTGGGATAGCTGGGCTTTTAAGTGCATGCGTATTTCTGGTGCTCAATTTACAGAAGACAACATCACTGCGTGTATTGAGAAAGGCTGGAAGAGAAGCAAATTTGAGTACATGCGTATTTTTGGTGATCAATTTACAGACGACAACATCACTGCGTGTATTGGGAACGACTGGAGGGGAAAAGATTTTAAGGCAGTAAAGGTCTCTGGTGCTCAATTTACAGACGACCAGATCACTGCATGTATTAAGAACGGCTGGAGGGGAGAAGATTTTAAGGCAGTAAAGGTCTCTGATGACAAATTTAAACCAGAATACATCACTGCGTGTATTGAGAACGGCTGGAGGGGAGAAGATTTTAAGGCAGTAAAGGTCTCTGGTGATCGATTTAAAGAAGCCCACATCACTGCATGTATTAAGGAAGGCTGGAGTGTGCAAGCTTTTAATGACATAGATATTTCTGGTGCTCAATTTACAGACGACCAGATCACTGCCTGTATTCAGAACGGCTGGGAAGCAGATTGTTTTAAGCGGTTAGGTATTGAGGGCAATCGATTTACAGGAGCACACATCACTGCATGTATTAAGAAAGGCTGGGATAGCTGGGCTTTTAAGTACATGCGTATTTCTGGTGCTCAATTTACAGAAGACAACATCACTGCGTGTATTGAGAACGGCTGGCATAGATGGAATTTTGAGTATATGCGTATTTTTGGTGCTCAATTTACAGACGACCGGATCACTGCGTGTATTGAGAACGGCTGGAATAGATGGAATTTTGAAGAAGTAGGTATTTCTAGTGATAAATTTAAACCAGAACACATCACTGCTTGTTTGGCGCTCGGTTGGAAGAAACAAGATTTTGACTTTGATAAGTTTACCAAAGATGATCTGGAAGACTTTCCTATCTTTTTACTATCACACATATACCCTAGAGACACATTGAAAACAATGTTTCCTAATAAACAAAATGCAAAGGAGTACGATCAAGGCTATCAAAAGTTCTATCAATATAGAAGAGGGGCAAGAAATCTTATAGACTGGAACATCCCTGAAATAGAGGAGGGAACAAATTCAAGTAACGAGACGAAAAAAATAAACAATCTATCAAACGAGTTAAACGAGCAACTTAAAACGAAACTAGTACAATTCATGGAATTCGGAGAGCGTCTATATGGCTATACGATGCATGTAGATCCGCATGAAGCGACATTAGTATATTGTATCAAAGCG
>CAKSKO010000012.1 GCA_934465125.1 uncultured Eubacteriales bacterium | reverse complement strand
CTCGTGATTTTCATTTTCTTGCTAAGCAGACCTGTAATCAGTATGGTAAAAGGAGATATCTGGTGGTATTTTGAAATAAAATCGCTTTATTTTGCTTTAACAGCTTTATTTTTGACAATGATTTGTCTTCTTGTTGGATCGATTTTTGCCGAAACCTTATTGGCACGACAACGACGCATCCCCCAAAAAACAGTATCGCGCGATCAAATCATTGCACAACAAGAATTTATCAATACACTTAGAGTGATCTCTTTGCTTTTATTTTACACTGCAATGATATTTTTTATAGTAAAGGAGCTTGAAAAGCTTTTATTTATGCGCGGCAAGGAATATGAACAGTTTTATACACTCTTCAAGTCGAGCCTTCCTTATCTATTTCGTGTCATTGCCGATATGATGCCATATTTTCTATGTGTCTTCTTGGCTACTATGCCAAAGAAGAATATGACTTTTATTCCTTTGGCTTTGTATCTATTCTCAGCACTCCCGTCACTTTTGATCGGAATGAGAAATCCGATTGTTTTAAATTGCATTTTTATATTTTTATATTATTTTATACGAGATGTATTAGAAGACACAAAGAAATGGCTTGGATTCGCCGAAAAGCTCCTGTTGGTTATTACAGCTCCGCTGGCTTTGGTCTTTTTAGGGGCATATAATTATATTCGTGCTGGGACCAGCGCAAAACGCGATAATCCAATCAGTCTGATTATTGATTTCTTTTATAAACAAGGCGTTTCGTTTGACGTCCTCTGCATTGGACATGATGCGATTCCTAAAATTGCCGACACAGGATTCACCAACTATACATTTGGCGGATTCCTTGATTATTGGGGACACGGCACCTTTGCACAAGTCTTGTTTGGTGCAAAGTCTCTTGGAGACGGAAACAATTTAAACGCCGCTTTATACAGCAATAGTTTTGCGCATCGTATGTCTTATGTGACAAGAGGCCAAGAGTATTTAGAAGGACACGGCTGGGGATCATCTTATTTATTGGAAACGTTTGCTGATTTTGGGTATCTAGGTATCATTGTTTTCAGTATTTTACTAGGGATTCTTTTTATTTACTTTGTCCCTATGATCAAAAAGAACTGGTTTCTGGCTACTGTGGTATTGATGTCATTAACATCAATTTTCTTTACTCCGCGTGCTGAGGCTACAGGATGGCTAACATTTATTATCAGCGCACAATTTATTGCCGCGATTCTATTTTGTTTCATTGTTTCAAAGCTAATGGTAAAAAAATACTCTTATCACCGCGCTTTATCGCGGTTTGAGACTAGTATCCCTACATAAAGAAGGTATTTTGCCTATCATTCATTTTTTAACGAAAGGAATATCATCATGTTTGAGCATTTTGGAATGAGAGATGTTTTCTCTGCACTGAAGAGATATCTCGCTTTGGTCTTGGTTATTATACTAATTGCACTTCTGTTTGGAGGAACCTCTGGAATCCTAAAAATAAAACATGCAAACGCCTACGGCGCCGAAAAAGAAACTTCGGAGTTTTATGTTTCTACCGCCTCTTATTCTGTGAAACCACTCGTCACCCCAACAGATGAAAACTTAGGGGTATACCGGGAATTCCCTTCACAGTTTGCGAATATTTTGCAAGCAGATTTTTGTAAAAACTATGTATTTAAGGAAATCACTAAAGAATATTCCACCGAAGAACTAATTCAGAAAACGGTTTTAAAAAAGGATCCCGCATATGCAAAACCGCAGGACTTAACTATGTATTGCCTGGAAAAGCTTTTTTATTCCCAACAGTATGAAAACACTATGGTTGTTCAGTTGATCGTTGAGACATACGATGAGCAGCTCTCGCGTGACCTCCTTTTAGCTTATCAAACATTTTTAACACAGCAATACGCACCAACTGTTTCTACCGCACAGCTTACTTTCCTTGATAATGTAAATCAGAACATCGTATCAGATAAAAGTATCGTGTCTTCTTTGGTAGAAGCTGCAAAAGACTCCACCAAAAAAGCGACAACCAATCCAACTGCTACCGCAGTGAACCCTGTAAAAGTGATAATAAAATCAATGGGGGTGCCGTTTATTTTAGCTGTTGCATTCAGCTGTTTGCTTATTTTTGTGATCGCATTGTTCCAGCCTACGTTAAACAGGAAGAGCGATTTCTTTGAATATGACGTCCCTGTCATTGGAGAACTCCATATCTATGATAAACCGAAAGAGAGGAACTAGCCATGTTATTCGGTCAAAGTTATAAACTATCAAAGAAAGAAAAACAAGCAGAGTCTTTTCACTATACTACGAACTCCCTTTCCGCCCTGATAGAAAAATCAGAAGGTTCCGTTTTCGCATTCACCAGCACCTTATCCAATCAGACGTTAAAACTATCCGTTTGTCGTAAATTATTAAAAGAGATGACCGCTATCCTAGGCAAAAAAGTGCTGCTCCTTACTATTGATTTGAAGCAAGAAAAAACTCCTCCTCAGAAAGACGATCCAGAGAAATGTTTTGATGAAGAAATTTTGCTTAGTGAAACGAGTAATGAGTTAAAAAGTATCCTCGAAGAAAGGAAAAGCAAATACGATCTGATTTTTTTGAATCTTGCCCCGGTTAATATCTTCTCAGCCGCACTTGAATCCGCAAAGCTTTGCGATGGTGTTATTTTAATCGAGCGCTACTCTTACACAAAATACCGCAATTATGAGCAAAGCCTTTTATATTTAAAAGAAAATCATGTTCCGATTACCGGAGTGATTCCGTATAAGTAATAGCAAATAGAACGCACCTTGGCTATCAATGTTTGGTAACCAAAGTGCGTTTTATATTTTGCAGCTTCAATCCTTCTTCCAGGCAAATTTCTTGTATTCTGTTAAAAAATATGGTATATTATGAAAGTTATTGCAATGAAGAATCTTTATTATTGAGATGAGAATGTATTTGTTAGGCAGAGAATATTCTCTGCCATACAGAAGGAGGAGCATATGGATCAACTTAGCCAATGGATTACTACGATCGATGAGTGGGTCTGGGGATTGCCATTGATTCTATTCATCCTAGCCGTCGGCATTTTATTATCAGTGCGCTTAAAGTTTGTGCAAATTAGGCAGTTACCGAAAGCCTTTCGGTTTACGTTCCAAGACGAAACCGGAGTCAAAGGAGAAATCTCGAGTTTTGGCTCCCTTTGCACCGCGCTTTCAGCAACAATTGGCACCGGAAATATCGTAGGTGTTGCCACTGCAATCGGAATTGGAGGACCCGGAGCGCTGTTCTGGATGTTTGTTGCCGCTTTTTTGGGGATGGCTACAAAATATGCAGAAGGGTTACTTGCTGTAAAGTATCGCGAAGTATCCAAAAGCGGACACACGCTGGGCGGTGCATTTTATTATATTGAACGCGGGATGGGTAAAAAGTTTAAATGCCTTGCAAAGATGTTCGCTTTCTTTGGCGCCGGAGCTGGACTTTTGGGAGTTGGAACCTTTGCGCAAGTCAATGGAATAGCCAAAGCTGTTGAGGATTTTTTTGATCCTCAAAAAACGATGACCATTTCTCTCTTTGGATACTCTTTTTCAACTATCATTCTGATCACTTCTCTGCTCGTCACTCTTTTTGTGGCGCTTGTTTTGATCGGTGGAATCAAACGAATCTCCTCTGTCTCTGAAATTCTTGTCCCCTTTATGACGCTGACTTATCTACTCTGCTGTTTTTTGACTCTTGGAGTCAATATCAAAAGTATTCCAAACGCAGTCGGTGAAATTTTGTCCGGCGCCTTTACTGGTACCGCCGCTATCGGCGGATTTGCCGGATCTACTTTGCGAAGCGCAATGCAAAAGGGTGTTGCCAGAGGAATTTTTTCAAATGAAGCCGGACTTGGAAGCGCTACGATGGTGGCGGCCGCCGCCAAAACAAATTGGCCTGCACAGCAAGGTCTTGTATCGATGCTTGGAACCTTAATCGATACAATCGTAATATGCTCTTTAACAGGACTTTGTATCATCACATCAGGAGCCTGGCATGCAGAAGGGATAGAGGGAGTATTGGTCACTTCAAAGGCATTCCAAACCGGATTCTTTTTTGCTCCAACAGTCGGCCAGTTCCTTCTGATGATCTGTTTGGTATTCTTTGCTTTTACCACTATTTTAGGCTGGAACTATTATGGAGAACGTTGTATAGAATACCTCTCTCATAAAAAGAAAAAAGTTGTACTTATCTATCGATGGCTTTATATTTTAGCGGTGTTTGTCGGTCCATTTTTAAGCGTGGAACTCGTATGGAATATCGCGGATATTTTCAATGGATTGATGGCCTTTCCGAATCTGATTGCTTTGGTCGCGCTAAACGGTGTGGTGGTTACAGAATCAAAAAAGTTCTTTGACCATTTGAAAGAAAACAGTAAGGATTCCTTAAAAACCTATGCAAAAAAACATATATCCTAAGAAATTTGCATATTATTTCCTTACTTTCTGCCTGATCTCATCATGTTGATTCAATAAATCTCCCCACACTCTGTTATATTTCAAAAGACCAGTCGATCGGATTGACCGACTGGTCTTTTGTCTATACATGATGATAGCATCCACAGAATAGGTGATTTTTACTATTCTATACTAAAACAGCTGAAGGATTGACAAAATGATCCCATAAATAGCAGACGCCATAATTCCATAGACCAGTACAGGTCCTGCTATCACAAACATCTTCGCTCCGATCCCCATAACGTACCCTTCGCTTTTAAACTCGATCGCTGGGGCAACAATTGAGTTTGCAAACCCTGTAATCGGAACCAACGTACCTGCTCCTGCGTATTTTGCGATGTTATCGAAAATTCGAAGCGCTGTAAGCAGAGCTCCTAAAAAGATCAGGGTGACGGATACGGCTCCTCTTGCATCCTTGAGCTCCATCCCTGTTAACATGTAAAGATTTTGAAGAAGCTGCCCTATTGTACAGATTGCACCACCAAACACAAATGCTAATACCACATTTTTTACACTTTTGCTTCCCGGGGAAGCCTTGTCGGCCATATTTGAATATTGTTCTTCTGTTATCTTCAAACTACCACTTCCTTTCAGGCATATTTTCCCTCAATAAAAGTAAGATATTCTTTATGATCCTAATTTTTATTGTTAGAATAATTACTTCATTTGGTCCGGATCTTTTGTATTTTTTATAACGATATGTGAATTATAGATTTAAATATTAGATTTTTAAGCAACTACAAAAAAGGGGGTATCCAATGAAACAGTTTGTGAAATTTTTGTTTTCTCCGCTTTTTGTTGCAATTACGATGATCTTTGTTTTTTTTGCATACCATCTTTATCCGTTCGCAGAAAATACTCTGGCCTGGTGTGATATGACACAGCAAGTAATCCCACTATTACTGGATTTTAAGGATATTCTAACGGGAAATGGAAACCTATTTCTCAACATGCAAAACGCTGGTGGGATGAATTTCTGGGGCGTTTTTTTATTCTTTATCGCAAGCCCCTTTTCTTTTCTGGTCATTTTCATTGAAAAGCAGGATATGAGTCTGTTTATGAATATTCTTGTTCTGCTTAAAATGATGTGCTGTGCATTGACCGCTAATATTTTCTTTCAAAAGCAGTTTCCGAATCTTCACTTTTTGGCGTCCGCTTTTCTTTCGGTGATGTATGCTTTTTGCGGATACTCCATGCTTTTTTATCAGAATGTTGTCTGGCTCGATATTATGGCGCTGTTTCCGCTTCTTCTTCTCTCCCTCTCTTCTTTAATCTCTTCTAGAAAGATAACTTTTTATGTTATTATCTTTTCATCTATTATCATTATAAACTTTTATCTAAGCTATATGGTAGTTCTATTTCTTATCTTGTTGATGGGACTCTATTTACTATTTTCTACTCAAAATGAAAAAAGAAAGGAATCGATCTTTTTCTTTGCTCTTGGAAGTATTTTAAGTATTTTAATCACTTGTCCTGTTTGGCTACCATCTCTATTTCAATATTTTGAGTCAGCACGAACAGGAAACCTAATCCAATCTCTATCTAGCGGAAATTTTTTAACTTCTATTTACACAAATCTTCCTCTTTTATTTTGTACTGCCATTATTTTTTCTGCGTTGCCCTTTCTCTTTTTTAATAAACAAAAACGCGCTCCTAAAACAAATGCTGTACTTATTCTTTTCCTTTTAACCCTTGTTCCCATTGTCATTGAACCGATCAACAAAATGTGGCACACTGGAAGCTATCAAGCATTCCCGATGCGATATGGATATATTACGATCTTTTTAGGGCTTATTCTAACTGCAACTGTCTTAGAAAACATTCAGCATGAAAAAACAATTAAAGCTAGAAAAAGGTTTGTTGCTGTAATGATAACTGCAATTTTAGTTTTTTTCTCATCGTTTAGTCTGATGTTAATTTTCTTTTTAAAAAAATTAGCTATCTATACAAAAACACTTTGGGGAAGCAGCACATCGTTTTTTCATCTGCTTCTTTTATTCCTGCTGAGTTTTATGTGTTATTTCCTTGCGATTTATTTATTTAAATACCGATTGATTCCAAAATCTGCGTTTTTGATGTTTCTTTGTCTTCTTACCTTTGGAGAAAGCTTCTATAACGCTTCGATTTATATCGGCTCCACCGCAAACAATGTCGACCAATATCGCCAAGCGGTTGATCTTTCCAACAATATTCACAACGATTCTTTTTACCGGGTAAAGTTGCAAAAGAAATATTTCGATGTTAATCTATTGGGCGGCCTTGGATACAACTGCTTGAATCATTACACCTCGCTGACATCGGAGGATTATATGTTTGGGATGAAAAAGCTAGGGTACTCCTCGTATTGGATGGAAGTAAACTCAACCGGTGGAACAAAGTTCACCGACGCCTTCCTTTGCAATCAGTACAAAATCAAAAAAACAAATGAAGCATCCTCTTCTGACCGGATTGTGTATCAGAACCAAACATATTGTATCACAGAAACTGAACAGTCCCTGCCTTTGGGAATCAAATATCCTGCTTCTTCTATCCCTGAACAAACAATTCTTCATTCGAACAGATTCGATGCACAAGCTTTTATCTTTTCATCTCTGTTTCCCACTTCTCCCACTCCCTTCAAAGAGGTTTCTGCCTCTGTTTCGAGCAATATTGAGCTGACTCACGACGGCGTTTTTTATCAAATCAAGAAAATCGAAAAGGAATACCCTGCCTCTTTTTATTACTATATTCCCGTAAAGGAACAGTCCACTCTCTATTTTGACTGTTTCTCTGAACTTTCCAACAATTTAAAAGAACCGATCAATCAATCGTTCCGCATCATCGTTAACGGAAAAACAGTAGAATCATCGTATCCTAGTCAAAAAAACAGCGGGATTGTTGAGTTGGGTAGTTTTGAAAACGAGGCTGTATCGGTTGAAATTGATGTATTGAAAGATACTATCTGCCGCTCCTTTGGCGTTTATCAGATGACAGATCATATTGTAACAGAAGCCATCCAATCCGTGGATACCGTCGTTTTTGACGTATACGGAAGAAAAATCACCGGGCAGTGCCAGGGAAGCGGAGAAGAATATCTTCATCTTTCCGTTCCGTATGATAAGGGATTTTCTGCAAAAATCAATGGAGAAAGAGTACAGATTCAAAAGGTTAATGATATGTTTATAGCGCTGAAACTGCAGTCAGGCGAAAACAGGATAGAATTATTTTATACCCCTCCGGGGTTAAAAATCGGCTTGTTTATCAGTGCCTTTGGTTTCTCTCTTTTTCTGCTAATTATCTATTCGATCAAAAAGGGCAACATGATTGTTCCACATTGGCTGCGGGCAATCTTCTTTTATTGTTTTATCGCTCTTTTTCTACTAACTATTTTTGGGGTTTATATGCTCCCTGTTATTGTTTATTTTATAGTCTGATTCTTTCTGAAAAGAAGAGCAGAACCAATGTAAACCGGTTCTGCTCTTCTTTTATACTAGTTTTATCTTCCTCGGATACTTTCTGCTGCCGCCGTCATGATTGCAGTTGCGATCGGGCCTGCTTGACGGTATCCATAGCCGCTGTTTTCCACAATAATCGCAAATGCTAGCGGACAATCTTCATCTGTCGAGAATCCTGTCATCCAAGCGTGCGGTTTCTTTCCTTTTCCGACCTCCGCTGTCCCTGTTTTGGAACAAACCGTGAGTCCCGGAAACATCGAATCTCCATACTGCGACCTGGTCGTATACCGCATCACTTCTCTTAACTGACTCGCCGTGCCAGCGCTCATCATCTGATCGCCTACTTTTGTTTGCCCCACATGAGATTTAATCCCAAACGAGGAAGTCATCGACGAAATTAAATATGGTTCTATCGGTACGCCGTTGTTTGCAATAGCTCCCATGATTTTCATCAGATGGGCGGGGTTGACAAGATCGTTTTGTTGCCCAATCCCTGACCAACCCAAATCTGCCTTTGTGACATTCTCAGCATGATAAACGCTCTTTTGAATCGGAATTCCGTCGATTGAAAAGGATTCATTGAACCCCAATTTCTCCGCTTCCATCGTCATCCTTTCTGTTCCTAATTCCATCGCAAGCTCAGCAAATACAATGTTGCACGATTTTGCCATTCCGTCCTCGAAATCGATCGTTCCGTGATGCTCCATACAAATGATCGTTTCTCCGCCCACCTCAATATTGCCAGGACAATAAAATTCCTTTTCATAGAGATCGGGCAGATAATCAATCGCCGCCGCGGAGGTAACCACCTTAAAGACAGAACCTGGGGTAAACGAAGAAGACAGTACTCGGTTGAGATATGCCCCCTCGTATTCCTCGTCTGTTCCATCCGAAAAATCTGGGATCTGATATGGGTCATACGTCGGCTTGCTCACCATACAGAGTATCTCGCCTGTTTTATAATTATAAAGGCAAACAGCCCCTTTATAGCTTCCTAGTTTTTCGGAAGCAATTCTGCAAAGATCACTGTCGAGCGTTAAATGGATATCTTTTGCCATCGTTAAAAATTTCGGTGCACCCAATCCAGTGATCAAGTTGTATCCGAAGAGATCCGCGCTGAATTGATTTTGGATCGACGTTGTAATATTGATTGATCCGTCTCCGATTGTATGAAGTACCGCACGCCGAACAGCCTCATTTTCGTTGTAAAGACGTTTTCCGTCGCTGGACTGAGCCAGTACTTTTTTGTTTCGATCAAGAATTTTTCCGGCTCCCGCCAATTCCTGCCCGCTTAAATGTCCATTGATCGGATTGATTGCCCAATCCTCTGCGTGGACAGTCAGTTTGAATAGGAAAAATCCGAGTCCCACAAAAAATCCTGCAACTAGAAAATAAACAATAACCGAACGTGTCTTGGTCTTTTTCATCCTATCCCCTCCTCACAGCATAGGTCCTCTCATCCGCCGCTTTGATGAACGCGAGTAACCCCCAAACAGCGATCATACTTGATCCGCCCATGCTGATAAATGGCAGCGTCACACCCGTTAAGGGCAGAACATCTGTCGCGCCAAAGATATTGAGGCAAGCCTGAAAAACAAGCATCCCTGCCGCAGAGCAAGCCGCGATATAATAAAACGTCGAGCGGCTCTTGGAGCTGGCTTTTCTAGAATACAAAACGAGTCCGCCGATCGCAAGAACAGAAATAATCGCGATAATCAGTCCCATCTCTTCACACATCATTCCAAAAATCAGGTCACTCGTCGCAGCAAAAACATATTTGAGTTCGCCGAGCCCTAGCCCGACGCCGAACAGTCCGCCGCTCGCCGCGTAGGTCAGGACCCTTGTCTGTTGATATCCCAACGTATCAGCATAATCCCAAACATGTCCCCACGCTGCAAAACGGTCGGCAACATACGGCTTAAATTTTAAGATAATAAACGCACCCAATGCCGCCGCCGCACAAATTAAAATAATTGTTCTAATATCCCCTGAGCGCATAAACGCTATGATCAAAAATGTTACAAAGAAAATAACGGCCGTTCCAAAATCTCCCATCAAGAATAGTGCACCGATACAGAGCGCTGAAAAAACAATAAATTCTGTTAAATTCTTGGCTGTTTGAAGTCGGTCAAGCGTTGAAGCGCCGACGAAAACAAACGCAATCTTAATAAACTCAGATGGTTGGATGGAAATGGGACCGATAATAATCCAGTTCTGTGCACCGTGCTGCACTGTTCCAATCAATAAGTTGAGAACAAATAATCCAATCGCGCCGATTGAAATCCAGAGTCTCCATTTCATCACTCTGTCGGGATCTTCGATAAACCACAGTATCAAACAAAATAAGACCATCCCCATAATCACCGTCGCTACCTGCGTGTAGGTTTCTTTTACATCGTCGCCGCAGATCAACGCGATTCCAATTCCTGATAAAAAGAATGCCAGCATCTCAAGCTCAAAGTTGACCCGTTTGAAAATTCCTTTGGTAATCCAGAAAAAGATCCATCCTGCCGCAATTAAAATTCCAAACGGCACAAGTGGATCATATTGAAATGTACCGCCTATAAAGCAAAGCTGAAGAGCCGATAATAAATGAAATATCGTAATCAAAAATAATAACGGCGCAGATGCTGCTTTTGTCTTTTTCTGTTTTTTCCCATATTTCCACCCGCTTCGGCTGCTAATATCCTGTCTACATTTCTTGACAACAAGCGGAGTCGCTCCCACTGTAATCATATCGTCAATATAAACCTGATGGCGATCATCAATTAACTTTCCGTTAACATAAATCCCCGCCTTCGACTTCGTGTCGGCAATCATCCAGCCTTCTTCTCTTCTTAAAAGCACCGCATGGTCACGCGAGACGGTTGGATCTTTTAACACAATATCGGAATTTTTGCTTCTTCCAATCGAGTTCTCCCAAAACATTACGGGGATTTCTTGGTTCGTTAGCGCGTTAAACAACATAATCAATGGTTTGTCTTCCCGTATATTTTTTCTCATCGACGAATAACACCGCAAGACAATCAAAATCGCCATCAGCGCCATTACTCCCCGAACGATAAACCCGATTGTTTCCATCATTGTTTCAAGCAAAGCTGTTCCCCTTTCTTTGCAATGGTATAAAAATTGGTCTTCATTAAAGAATATTCTTTCTGACATAAATCAAAATACATATAGCATATGCCGATATCCCGCTAAAAAGATATCATCTCTTGGTAAAAACACATCGTCAGGCTATTTTCAAGTATGACAGTGTTTCTTTAGATGATATTACGATAGTTTAAAAAAGTCAACCGCGCAAAATGGCCCTCTGCTGCGAGAATTTTCGCGGCAAAAGGCCTTGTTTCACAATTTATTTTTCTCTTGACGGGTCAGGACGCGCGGTAGCATTTCCAGAAAACAAAAGCCAAAGCGTCGCTTCATTCGCTTCCCCTGTTGCTTCGAGGTTGTTTAGATACTGAAAATCTGTTATTGCACGCTTGGTACTCTCATCAAACACCCCATCCGGAATGGTCGGCATATAATCTAGTTCGTCAAGTCGTTGTTCAACCGCCATTACGTTGTCGCTTTGCTCCCCGTAAGGGATACTCATCCCTTCTTGGATCGTTATCTCTGAAACAGTGCTTGAAACATCTGAAGAAGACGAAACAGACGAAGAAGACTCGGCAGATGAGATAGTTGTCCCCTTATTTGTAATCTCGGGGAACATCGTCCCGGCCATAAATGATACGGATTCTATCATTGACCGACCCTGCCGAAGCAATATCTCTTGCCCTAGCTCAAAGACACGACCTTCTTTTAGAGCGGTCAGCTCTGACAATGTTTCATTAGAATTCAGTTGCTCTTTGACTCCTGGCGCACAAAAAACATACATCGGATCCGATAAACGGATCGTCTTACTGTCAAGACTGTTGTCTTTCCCATCCCGTGCGATATTTGTCGCACCAGAAAACTCAATAAGCTGCCCTTCAAAGGTGTCTCCAGTCGCTATTTTTCCTGCATCATCATACAGATAACACGCTGTCACCAACACATCTGTTTCCGGGATAATTCGATTGATATCGTCGAGTGTCAAAAGGATGCTGTCTGCACTTTTCTTTCCTTTTTCTGCTCCCGTCTTTGCTCCCCCTAAAGCTGACCCCAAATCGGTATACAGTGCCTCAATTTCTTCTCTGGTTTCCGCTCGGGCAAACGTTAACACCGGAATCTTTGCTGTCTGAAGTTCTACTTCGATCTCCGGATTCAATTTTGTATCTGTTAAAATAAGATCAGCAGACAATCCCTTTATTTTATTGATATCTGGCTGCTCCTTGCTTCCCACTTCAGGTAGTACCGAAAGCTCATTTTGGGTGCAGTCTGTTGTTCGTCCCTTCAACTTTAACTCATACCCCTCTGCTAAAACAATATCAGCCAACGAATCTGACAGCACCACCACATTTTCAGGACTCTTTGTAAGATTGACCCCGGATACTATAATGGGATAATCATTTTTTTCTGTCGGCCCCTCTTTGCTCTTTTTACAGCCTGTTATCGACAATATTATAAG
>CAKSKO010000011.1 GCA_934465125.1 uncultured Eubacteriales bacterium | reverse complement strand
ACCGTATACGAGTGAACGCGCGGAGCAAAAAGTTGTAGATCTCTTGGAGGAAGTATCGAAATACAGCGGAAGAATGACGATGCTTACCGTTCCATTTACAGAGATTCAGGAGCGGATCAAAGATAATTGCCCAGAAGAACTCTTTACGATCATTATGCGCAGAATGATGATGAAGATTTCAGAGAGAATCTCAGAGCAGATTGGGTGCAAGGCGCTCATTACGGGAGAAAGTTTAGGGCAGGTTGCAAGCCAGACGATCGACGCGATTGCTTGTACAGATGGTGCGGTACAGATGCCTGTATTTCGCCCGCTGATCGGGATGGATAAGGACGAGATCGTAGCGATTTCTAGGAGAATTGATACCTTTGAGTTATCAATTCAGCCGTATGAAGACTGCTGCACGGTGTTTACACCGAAGCATCCAAGAACAAAGCCAGTTTTAAAATTTGTTGAACAAGCAGAGAAGACCCTTCTGGTCGATCAACTAATAGAGAATGCGCTTAACAATCTAAAGACGACAAAAATTGGGTGTTTCCGATAAAGGAGGAGATGCAATGAAGGCAGAAATCTATTTTATTAAAGATGGAGGATTCTTAGAACAAGACGTAGATGCTCAATTGCAGTTGATCACGAAGGCGCTGTCTTATGCAGATGTTAAGGTCGTTTATAAGACGATGGTCGAAAACAGTGTTGAGAATCTGGAAGAGGCATTCTTAGAAACAAAACAGAGCAGAGAAAAGATTGATTTGGTTGTTACCATCGGAGGACTCTATAACAGCGGGGATTCTATCATCAAACAGTACTTAAACAAAGAAGGAATTAGCCTTGACTGGAAAAAATTACCCGAATCGGTTCAACTTCTTTATTTAGAACCAGGCAAACTTCCAGGTTTTGCAATAAAATTAGACCAGATGGATCTTGTTATATTACCTAATATGAGAGAAGAGATAGCAAATATTATTACGACATACGTTGTACCATATCTTATCCGGGAAGAAGAAACAAAACCGAAACAGGAAAAGAAAAAGAATCAATTTTTGCGAGCCATTTTTCCACATAAAGGTGACGATACAAAAGAAGTTTTCCGGAAGATCACGATGATCGCTTCGTTTCTGGTATTTTTAGGCTGCGCTGTCGCGTTGCTCAATATATGGGTATTTCAGCCAATGTGCAGTGATAAGCTGAACAATGAGATTCGATCTACTTACTATAAAACAACATCTAACAGTAGTGTAACAGACGATGACGGGGTGCTAAAAAAATTCTATGGCGTCTTGGGCATCAATCAGGATATTAGGGGGTGGATTTACATTCCTCATTCAAAGATTGATTACCCGGTTTTGCAGCCGCCGAAAAATGATCCTGAGTACTATCTATATCGCAACTATGAAAAGCAGGAGACGAAATATGGAAGTATTTTTGCTGATGCGGTGTGTGATATCAGCGAAGACACAAAGAACATTCTTCTTCATGGACACCACATGCAAGACGGCAGAATGTTTGCTGATTTAGTAAAGTATTCAGATATGACATTTTATCAGCACAGCCCAGTGATTACCTTTGATACGCTTTATGAGGAAGCAAAGTGGAAGATTATTTCTGTTTTTAAAACAAATACGCGAGAGGACCAAGGAGAGATTTTTAATTATCTCAGACCACAGTTTGCAAACAAATCGGATTTTTTAAATTTTGTCTATGATATTAAAATGCGATCTATCATTGATACTCCTGTTGACGTAAACGAAGACGATCGTTTAATCACTCTCTCGACGTGTTCCTATGAGTTTGATGATTTTAGGACGGTTGTTGTTGCAAGGAAAGTTAGAGAATCGGAAAGTGCTGAAGTGGAAGTCGCAAAGGCAAAGCTAGCGGAAAATCCGTTGATGCCGGATTGCTGGTACCGTAAAAATGGAGGGACTCCTCCCAAAACGACTTCATTTGAGCAAGCGTATTCCGAAGGCTCTATCGGTTGGTATCATGATCAAGGGCAGAAGTAGACAAAGTAAAGAGACATTGTTAATGGATCAAAATAAAAAAGTGAAGAGAGGGGGTGTTGATACTGAAAAGTGAACTGATTTTTTATGCTTCCCATCAGACCGCGGGAGTTGAGATGGTTTTAAAGAAATTCGCAGATGATTGTAAGATTACGATAGATCCTGTAACGGTGGCGGTAGACAAGAAACAGCTAGGGGTTGCTTTGGCTGAGGCGGTACGATATAGTCAGCTGATCTTTATTGTCGGAGGTCTCGATCTTGCAAATAGCGAGGACACGAATACGGTGTTGTTAGAGTTATTTGGAGGACCTGATGGGCAAATGAACTGGTTTCAGAGGAGACTAGCGATGACAGATGAGGTTAGCGGAAAACAAGGTTTTTTTATTACGAAAGGGCGGCAAACGATCATTTTGCTTCCGGATGATCCAGAGGCGGCCCGCAACCTTTTATGTCATGATGCTGTTTTCTTGCTAAAGACAAGAAGGCAGTTGAAGAAGAATGTTCTAAGAGAATCGGAGGAAAAAAACCGAGTCAAGCTGAATGGGATGAAACAAATTGAAGAAGAATGCAAAAAATTAAAGCGGGAGAGGCGGGAAGTTTTAAACGAAAGCGAAGAAGGAAAGGATACTTCTTACGAAAGCAAAACGAGATTATTTGCGTTTTTTTGTCCGATCATATATATTAGTTTATTATTGATTCTCTATTTCTATTGGAGTTTCTTTTAAGCAAGAGAAGCATTTCTTCTAATAAAACTATTAGAAGAAGAAAAGAACAAATATTAGAAAGGTGGAGCTATCGGTAAATTGCCTTTGTTTGATTCCAACAGACAAAGATATTATGATAGGAAAAATAATATGATTATTGTAATGAAAAACAGCGCAAAGACGCAGGATGTCGAGCGAGTTGCAACGCTATTGAAAGACAGAGGGCTAGGGGTTCATATTTCGACAGGACTCCAAACAACGATTATCGGAGTCATCGGAGATAAATCAAAATTAGGGGATGTCAGCCTAGAGCTTTTGGAAGGGGTAGAGAAATGTGTCCCGATTATGCACAGTTATAAATTGGCGAGCCGTGAGATCTGTCCGGAAGGAAGAACTGTAACAGTTGGACTCAATGAAATCGGAGCAAAAAAGCTCTGTATGATGGCGGGGCCTTGTGCAGTTGAGAGCGAAGAGCAAATTATGACAGTAGCAGAAGCGGTTAAAAAAGCAGGCGCTACCTTTTTAAGAGGTGGGGCATATAAACCGAGAACCTCCCCGTATGCTTTTCAGGGGACAGAGAATGAAGGGTTTAAAATGCTCAGGATGGCGGCTGATGCTACCGGACTTAAAGTGGTAAGCGAAGTCATTGCAGAGGATCAACTCGAAGAGGCGGAGAAGTACTGTGATATGTTCCAAATTGGGGCGAGAAATATGCAGAATTTTCGGTTGTTAAGGGCAGTGGGACGCGCAAAAGTTCCTGTTTTATTGAAGCGGGGAATCGCCTCAACGATTGAAGAATGGCTTGATGCAGCGGAATACATTATGAGCGAAGGAAACTATGACGTTGTCCTCTGCGAGCGCGGGATTCGGACATTCGAGACAGCGACGAGAAATACGCTTGATATTTCCGCGATCCCGGTTATCAAGGCACGCAGCTCGCTTCCAATCATTGTAGACCCTTCTCATGCGGCAGGAAAAGCTTCCTATATTGAATCAATGTCGCTGGGGGCAGTTGCTGCCGGCGCGGATGGGTTAATCATTGAGGTACACCCAGATCCGAAGAAAGCACTGTCTGATGCGGCGCAGCAGCTGACGCCGGAAGTATATGAGGAACTTTTTAAGAAAGTTAGAGCTGTTGCAGAATCAGTGGGAAGAACAGTATAATCATTTATATTAAAGAAGGAGAAGCGAAAGCTTCTTCTCTTTTTTATCTATAGAGAGAAAAGTAGATGAATTATTAAAAATGAGGGATGAGATATCAAAAGATATTAGTAGAAAACAAGAGAAAATAAAAGGTTATAAAGTATAAATTAGAATAATTTCAAAAAAGTGTTGACTTGTGAGATTTTGTGTGATACGCTTTAACTTGTGACATCGACGACTTGTTGCTGTCTTCTGGATTTAGAGGACGGAGGTTGCCGAGAAATTTAAAACCGGAAAATACAGGAGGAACTACAAATGTCTACTTATATGCCAAAAGCAGGTCAGATTGATCGCAAGTGGTATGTGATCGACGCTGCAGGAAAACCATTAGGAAGAGTAGCGGCGCAAGTTGCTGTTTTGCTGCGCGGAAAACATAAACCAACCTTTGCGCCACATGTTGACTGCGGAGATCATGTGATTGTAATCAACTGTAAGGATGCTGTTTTAACAGGAAACAAATTAAAACAAAAATATTATTATCGCCACACAGGGTATATTGGTCATTTAAAGGCGACAAGATACGATGCTTTGATGGAAGAAAAACCAGAAAAAGCAATGGAGCTTGCCGTAAGAGGGATGATCCCTAACAATACAATCGGCCGTGCAGCACTCACGAGACTGCGTGTATGCGCAGGAGCGGAACATAGACATCAGGCGCAAAAACCTGAAGCATGGCAGCTATAAGAAGGGAGGAAATAAAACATGTACGATAAAGCACCTTATTTTTATGGAACAGGGAGAAGAAAAAGCTCTGTTGCAAGAGTTAGGATCTACCAGGGAACCGGTAAGGTTACAATCAATGACCGCGACATTGACGATTATTTTGGACTGGAAACATTGAAACTGATTGTACGCCAGCCGCTTGTATTGACAGAAACCAGCGATAAATTCGATATTGTTTGTCGAGTGGCCGGTGGAGGGGTAACAGGCCAGGCTGGAGCGATCCGTCACGGAGTCGCAAGAGCTCTTTTACAATATGATGGAGAAGCGTTGCGTCCGAAGCTGAAAAAAGCAGGATATCTGACACGTGATCCAAGAATGAAAGAACGTAAGAAATACGGTCTGAAGGCAGCCCGCCGTGCACCGCAGTTTTCAAAGAGATAGTTTTTATTGGGGTGGTTATCGCGAATGCGAAATGCCTCTAATTTGTACTTGTCTGCGCTTTATGAAGATTAAGGGGCAGGTTATCAGCAGAAGGCAACCTTTTCACATAATCTGTGAAAAGGTTGTTTTTTATTTATGAAGGACACAGATACAGCTTGGAATGATTGTGAATAGCACTGTACGCAAGATAGCTAGAGATATCAGTGGGATAAAAAACATAGATAATAACTTCGGAGAAGTGAGAAAGTTGCATTTATTTGAAATATCTTTGTAACTTTATGTAACAGGATTGTAATCTTTAATTTTTTACAACATGCACAGAAGCCAATCAAAAATTTCCACGATGTGGGCAGAAAAAAGTTAAGTATTTTGGAGAATCAGATCGATTTAATACCGATTTACAAAAAGAATATGCTTTAAATTGTACAAACAATACAAAATGTAAAAGTTTTTAGGTTTGACATAATTGCAAGTAGCTAATATAATAGCAACTAACAAGAAAAATCCTGACACCTCGTCAGTAGGCAGAGTAATTCAAAACTATTTGTTCTGCCTAAATAAAAGGACAAAGGAGAACTTGAAAACTATGAAAGCCAACATGAAAAGGCGTATGAATCTTCAGATGAAGAGAATCATTGCTTTGGTTGTAATGGGCTCGATTGCAGTGACCTCAGCGGTATCAGTAGCTGCATTTAGCCGAAAAGTAAACATTGAAGATGGAGAGCAAACACACACGTTTATGACCATCAGCCGGGATACCGAACAGATTCTTGATCAGGCGGGCATTATTTTTTCTGAAAACGACGATATTATTCGAACAGACGATGGCAAAGATACGATTCATATTACAGTAAAGAGAGCATTCGACGTTTCTGTTACTGCAGATGGCAAAACAAAATCTCTTGTTTTTACAGATGGAACAGTGGCGGATGCGGTAAAAGCCTCGGGGGTGGTCCTAGGGGAAAACGACGTTGTAACACCAGATCCTACAGCAAAGCTCACCGCCGAAATGGAAATTTCGATACAGCGCAGGTATAAGATCCAGTTAGTTCTTGCAGGAGAAGAGGCGCAGACAGTGATTGTTCCGGAGGGGAGTGTAAAAAATGCACTTGATTTTCTGTTGATTGAACTGTCAGACGATGACGCGGTCAATGTCGATAAAGAGTCACTTGTCAAAGAAAACATGCTTCTTCGTGTCGATCGAGTAGAATACCGAGAAATCAAGCAGACAGAGACCATTCCTTATGATACGCTGATTAGTCTGTCAGACACGCTGTATGAAGGAGAAACCGAGATTGAGGACGGAGAAGAAGGGCAGCGCGAGATTATCACTCGTGATAAAATTGTAAATGGAAAAGTAATTGAATCAAGACAAATCGGCAATGAAATTACCAAGCAGTCGAAGCCTGCGCGCAAGTGGATTGGAATTAAGCCAAAACAAACGGAAACGGCCACCTCAAAACCGGTCTCGAGTGGATACTCAAAGAACAATAACGACGGAACGTTTGTAGACCATTACGGCAACACAATTTCTTATACTTCAGTTCTAACAGGCACTGCAACAGCTTACACGGCATCTGTTGGAGCATCGACATCGACAGGGCGTCCGGCGCAGTATGGGAATGTTGCGGTAAATCCAAATATTATCCCATATGGCACTAGATTATATATTACATCTGCAGATGGTTCTTTTGTATATGGTTATGCGGTTGCGGCTGATACAGGTGGAGCGCTTATGTCGGGATCAGCGCTTGTTGATTTATACTATGATACGCTCGATGAGTGTTACCAATTTGGAAGAAGAAACGTGTCTATTTATATTCTAGGTTAAAAATTGAAACAAAGAGGAAGATTTTCAGCAAATCCGAAGATCTTCCTCTTTTTAATTAAGAAAAGATACAAATTGATAGAGAACAGAATAGAAGATAATATGAATTGTTTTATTCTTTAAAAGTAGATAAAATATACAATATTACCAGCTGTAAGAAGGTTTCCAAAAATTGAGCACTTCCTTTTTGGAAAAAACTATAGAAAATAAATTTCCAGTTCCCATTGCTTGCATAAGATAAAATGCTGTATAATAAAAATTAGTGTTGCGAAGAAGCACACAGGAACATAAAAAACAAAGGCCTGTCGGAAACAATTTTGCTGCGTCAGGGGACAAGGAGAAAGGAAGAGAGTGCGCGCAACCGTTTTTTTAAAAGACAGAAACCGGCTGTGAGCTGCTTGTATGATAAGACCTTCCAAGTCAACGGCTTGTTATGTATTTGGGTTGATGACGGGACTCATTTTTTAACGTCTGAAAAAGAGGACATGTTGGTTCGCAGAAGTACAGCACAGTCGATTGTATTAAGTGCAGATTACCGTTTACAATCTATCGCAATATCATTTTTACCGGTGCTCGGTGAACGGCTAAAGGTAAATCTATAGATTGTGTATTTTATTGTGGTCATTATACTAATTGTAAAGTCTAGTGAAAAATAATTTTAAGCTCCCGTTTTTCTCGAATCTTGCAGAACATTATGCGTTAAAAGGGTTTTTATGAGCTTAATATTCATATATTTGTAACACTTAGTCTTTTTGATTGCACTAAAATAAAATTTAAAGTTGGAAAAAGCTTCCCTCAGAAATATAATAGAAAGGGAAACTATGCACTTTTTACATATAGAGATCCAACTATAAAAGGAGTGAGAGTGAATGATAGAGGTAAAACATCTAACAAAGCGTTACGGAAACAAACTCGCGCTTGACGACGTGAGTTTTACTGTGAACGACGGTGAGATCTTAGGATTCTTAGGCCCGAACGGCGCAGGCAAATCTACAACGATGAATATCATCACAGGCTATTTATCATCGAATGAAGGAACGGTTACCATTGGCGATCACGAAATTCTTGAGGAACCGATGAAAGCAAAGGCGCAAATTGGCTATCTACCAGAACAGCCACCGCTTTATTTAGATATGACAGTAGTGGATTATTTGAGTTTTATGTTTGACTTAAAAAAGGTAAAAAAACCGAAACAAGAGCATATAGAGAACATCTGCGATTTACTTTCGATCAGCGACGTCAAGGGGCGTATCATCAAAAATTTATCGAAAGGATATAAACAGCGAGTAGGACTTGCACAGGCGCTCTTGGGAGATCCTCCCCTTTTGGTTCTGGATGAGCCGACGGTAGGACTCGATCCAAAGCAAATTATTGAAATCAGGAATCTTATCAAAGGCCTCAAAGAGAAACACACCGTGATTTTATCTTCTCATGTATTATCGGAGATAGAGGCGATATGCGACAGAGTTTTGATGATCAACAAAGGCAAAATTGTTGCAGACGATACCCCGGAAAACCTATCAAAGGGATTAAAGAGAAAAACAGCCTTTGTTGCAGAGATTCAAGGAAAGAGCGAGCAGATCAATGAGACGCTAGAGGCAATCGAAGGGATTATAAAGATCACAAACCGTGGAGAAAAAGAATCTGGTGTTTTTGAATACCTGATTGAAACGATGCCGGAACACGATGTTCGAAAGACTTTATTCCAGAACCTTTCGCAAAAAGATCTCTCTCTTTTAACACTCAGCCCGATCCAGCTCGATCTTGAAGAAGTGTTCCTGCGTCTGCTCGAAGAAGAAAAAGAAGAGAAAGAACCGCAAGACCAGCAATTGAATGAACAAAATCCAGCAGAGGAAAACTCAGAGCAAAAATCCACCGAGCAAGGTCAAGCAGAAATGGATCGAGATAATCAGGAGAATGGAGGAGACAAAGCATGACAGCGATTTTAAAACGGGAGTTATCCTCTTATTTTTCTTCCGCAATCGGCTATATTGTTTTGGCAGTATTTTATTTATTTGCGGGGATCTACTTTTTTTCTGCATCGCTTTACCGAAACAGTGCAAGCTTAAATAATGTGTTCAGTAATTTATTTACCGTTGTTGCATTTTTAATCCCGATTTTGACGATGAGGCTCATTAGCGAAGATAAAAAACAAAAAACCGATCAAGCGCTTTTTACCGCTCCGGTGCGTTTGAGTTCGATCGCGCTTGGAAAATATTTTGCAGCGCTCATTCTGTATGTGATTAGCATTTCGGTGACGCTTTTATATGCTATCGTCATTTCATTCTTTGTCAGACCAGACTGGCCGGTTGTATTGGGAAATTTCTTAGGACTCTTCTTATTGGGCGCCGCTTTGATCGCGATCGGGATGTTTTTGTCCTCCTTAACAGAAAATCAGGTAATCGCCGCGGTCAGCGGATTCGCTGTTGCGATTTTTGTCATTATGATGGACTTTATCTCCAGTA
This sequence comes from uncultured Eubacteriales bacterium, assembly GCA_934465125.1. Lineage (GTDB taxonomy): Bacteria > Bacillota > Clostridia > Oscillospirales > Acutalibacteraceae > CAKSKO01. The sequence goes on along the minus strand of CAKSKO010000011.1, from coordinate 3,294 downwards.
TCATTCCGGTACAATTTATCAGCAATATTTTAAGAAACATTTCGTTTACGGCACATTATTCAGATTTTACGATGGGAATTTTTAATCTAGTCGACGTCTTCTTCTTTTTGAGTGTCAGTGCGCTGTTTGTATTTTTGACGGTGCGCATCTTCGAAAAGAAGAGATGGAGCTGAAAGGAGTGCTGCTAGAATGAGTGAACATAACGAACAAAAAAAACATACATTAAAAGAAAAATGGAGCAATCGCAGATTCCGGCACGGAAGTATCGCGACAGCGATTACGGCAATCGTTATTGTGGCTGTGATTTTACTCAATATGGGGGCAAGCGTTTTAGGGAAAAAGGTGACGCTTAGCTTCGATCTGACAAAAAATCAGGTGTTTCAGTTAACAGAAACGTCGATTGACTATTTAAAGACATTAGATAAAGACGTTGAAATCGATGTTTTAGCAAAAGAGGAAGAGTTTGTAGCGGGCGGAGAATATTTTATACAGGCCAATACGGTATTGAAGCAATACGCGCAGCAATCCGATAGAATCACTCTGAGATACATTGATTTAACAGAGACTCCCAACTATACGAACGCGTATCCATCGGAAGAACTTCAAACGAATTCGATTATTGTCAAAAGCGGTGACCGTCATGAGATCTTGACTGCAATGGATATTTTCAATGTAGAGAGTTCTTATTACGGGGCGTATATCACTTCCTCTCAGGCGGAGCAAGCGATGACTTCGGCGATTCTGAATGTTACGACGGATGAAAAAGTAAAGATCACCCTAATCAGCGGATTTGAGGAGCAGGATTCGACAGGGTTTGTAAATCTTCTTGAAAAAAATAACTATGAAGTAATTTCGCAGACCCTTTTAACAGAAGAGATTGATCTCTCCTCTGAAGTTGCGATCATCTATGGGCCCAAAAGGGACTACGATGAGCAGGCAATTACAAAATTAAATAAATATCTTGAAAATGGTGGGGCTTATGGAAAAGATATTTTCTATATTGCGGCGCCAAACCAGGGAGAAACTCCAAACCTAAATGCATTCTTAGAGAGTGTTGGAGTAAAAATAGGAGACGGTTTGGTATTTGAAACAGATCCTAAGAAGTTGCTGACAACAGACAGTCCGTTCTATGCAACAAACGAGTATGTCGACGATACGTATTCTCAAGGAATTCAAAACACCAATATTCCCGTATCGTTGCCGTTTAGCAAACCGATAGAGGTTCTTGATCAGACAAAGGTCAAAACGCTCCTACAGTTCTCTGCGACGGCAGGGGTGATTCCGAGCGATGCAGATGAGAACTGGTCGCCAAACCAAAGCGATATCAACGGACCAATTCCCGCAATGGTTGTTGCCGACGTTTCGGCGGAAGGAATCGAGAAACCATCTCATGTATCGGTAGCGGGATCTGTGATTGGGTTTGATACGATGTTCCTGTCGAGGAGCGCGCTGAATAATTCACAGTATTTTCTAAATGTGTTTAAAATCTTTACAGAGCGTGAAGATACCGTAATGATTGAGTCAAAATCAATTTCAGGAGAAGAGCTCGGCATCAACGCAAGCCAGATGATCTTTATTGGCGGGGCGTTTGCGATCTTCTTGCCTCTTGTGATTGTTGTGATTGGAATTGTGGTATGGGTTAAGAGAAGGAATCGATAAATGAAACCTAAAAAAGGATGAGACAAATCGTCTCATCCTTTTTTGATTAGAAGGCTTGTAATTTTATTTTGACAGTACGTTTTTGAAAACAGAGCAATCAATTCCAGAAAATGAGGAAAGAAAGTCAAGCAGTTGCTTTAATATTGTTTTTACCCCACCTAAGATATTGCTTTCAACATTCAACGGCATAATCGGATCATGAACGCTCAAACGAAGCAAGAACCAGCCGTCTTCGCCATTCTCTCCGAAGGAAACACGAATTCCCTCAAAATTATCGGGCGCGATTGTCCAATTTGACTGCTGCTTTGCATATCCGTTGAGCTTAGAAATAATGGTATTTCCGCATTGTTTAAAGTCCTGCTCGATAATTGGAATTCTAAGCTCTAAGCTTTCTTTTGGTTCAGGGAGATTTTTAAGCATAGATGCGATTGTTTTTCCCTGTTTTTTCAAAAGTGCTGCTTTTATAATGATTTTTGTCACAAGATATGCGCCGTCGTCAAGAAAATAGTTTTCACGAAGTGCCGCATGCCCAGACGTTTCGATCGCGAGCGGACAATTAATCCCCTCTTTGTTTAAGCGAATTGCTTCGTTGATCACGTTCTTATACCCGCGCTTAAAGCGGTGATGGATGCCATGTAGCTCCTTTTCGATGTATTGCTTAAGTCCACTTGAAGTGATTGAATCGGTAACGATTGTCCCTCCGGGATTCCCCTCAAGTGCAATTGCAGAAGCAATCGCAACAAGTCGGTTTCGGTTGATTTCGTTTCCTTTTTCGTCAACAGCGCCGCCGCGGTCGACGTCGGTATCAAAAATCACACCGAGATCCGCGTTATGTGCAACGACTGCACTTGAAATAGAATGCATTGCCTGTTCGTTTTCAGGATTCGGAATATGATTTGGGAACATTCCGTCTGGTTCAAGAAACTGACTGCCTGTTGTATCTGTACCCAGAGGAGACAACACTTTTTCTGCATAAAATCCGCCGACGCCATTCCCGGCGTCAACAATAATATGAAGCCCTTTAAGAGGATGCTCGTAATCGGAAGCGTTTACTTCTTTTTGGATCAATTTTCTCAGATGAGAGGAATAGGCATCCATAAAGTTGATTCGTTTTTCTGTTCCTACTTCTGCTTGTTTAGGAAAGGTTTCTGTTTGTGCTAAAAATAAGATAGATTCAATGTCTTTGCTGTTTAGGCCGCCGTCTTTTGTGAAGAATTTTAATCCATTTTTATTAAATGGGTGGTGGCTTGCTGTGATTTGGATCGCGGCGTCACAATTTAAATCGATTGTCGTCATGAACATCGCAGGGGTTGAGGAAAGAGAGCAGTCATATACGTTGATTGAGCAAGAGAGAAGAGATTCCATTACTATCGTTTTGATTCTATTTGCGGAGATACGAGAGTCGTGACCAATTGATACGGTAAGGGATGATCCAGGTTTTCCTAATTTTTTGATTAGCCAGCTTGCAAATCCAAGTGAAATCTTCTTAATAACCTCATCGGTTAACTGAATAGGTTCTGATGCGATTCCTTCCGATGAAACTCCGCGAATATCTGTTCCACTTTTTAGCTGTTCCCAATTATGTTCCAACATGCATTCCACTCCTTTTTAATAAGCTATGCTTTTATTATAAGC
>CAKSKO010000010.1 GCA_934465125.1 uncultured Eubacteriales bacterium | reverse complement strand
TTGCAATCCCTGTGATCACACGCATTGTTGCCCATCCTCCCTTATTGTCTTATATTATCCCATTATTTTTATTATCTTGTCAACCGTCAATTTTCTCCTGCTGAACCTTATGAAAATAATGATAAACCGAAATAGCAGCTGATCTTGTCATCCCTTTCACTGACGCCAATTCCTCCACGGATGCTTCGCGGATTCTTCCAATCGTCCTAAAATGAGTCAAAAGGATTTTCATCCTAGTATTTCCAATCCCTGGAATGTTCTGTAGAGTGCTGGAAACAGCCTTTCGTTTCCTCTGCTGACGATGAAACCCGATTGCAAACCGATGAACCTCATCCTGGATCAGGGAAACAAGTGTAAACGCCTGACGGTTCGATGAAATAGCGATTTCTCCACCGTCTTTTGCAATCGCACGGGTTCTATGTTTATCATCCTTTACCATTCCAAAAAGCGGTATATTCACCAAAAACTCGTCCAAAATCTGCCTAACAGCTGAAACATGACCCTTTCCTCCATCGAGCAAAATCAGATCGGGCAATCGGCCAAAGCCCTGTCTTTCTTCTTTGTGGAGCTCATATTCTTTTAGCCTGCGCGCAATCACTTCCTGCATGGAAGCGTAGTCGTCCTGCCCCACAACAGACCGAATCTTAAACTTCCGATACGCTGATTTCAGCGGACGTCCATTTTCAAACACAACCATCGCTCCGACATTTTCTTCTCCTGCTAAATTGGAGATATCATACGCCTCTAGATAGATAGGAGTTTTTTCTAGTCCTAAAAGGGTTTGTAGTTCTTCAAGTGCCGCAGTTTCTTTTCCAGTTCTCCCTATTTTCTGAGCCAGTTTTTCAGATGCATTGGTTTTGCACATCGATAAAATTTTATGCTGTTCCCCTTTTTTGGGAACAGTAATCTTAACCTTCCTGCCCGCTTTTTGAGAGAGCCATTCTTCTATTGTATCGGCACTGTCGACTTCCCCATCAATTACGATTCTTGGTGGAATCTTTTCTCTTGAGAGATAGTACTGCTCTAAAAATTCTGACCGCGCCGTGTTTGCACCGCCGACATCCCCCAGCAAAAATTCTTCTCGGTCAGTAAGACGTCCTCCTGAAAAACGAAACACTTCAAAACAAGCAGCAGACTCCGCTTGAGCCAGTGCAATTACATCCTGCTCTTTTATTTTCGTTTCAACTACCTTCTGTTTGTCATTGATCCGTTTAATCGCAGAAATTCTGTCGCGAATCTTAGCCGCTCTTTCAAACTCCAGATTCTCCGCTGCCTGATTCATTTTTCTCGTCAGTTCCCGAATTGATTCACTGTTCCCACCGCGTAAAAAATCAATTGCTTCCTCCACCGCCTCGAGGTATTCCTTTTTTTTAATTTTTCCTCTACACGGTGCACAACACTGCTTAATGTAAAAATTTAAACAGGGACGTCCTTTTCCAATATCCTTTGGAAATTTACGGCTGCAACTTGGTAAAAGAAAAATTTTAAGCGCCTCCTCGACTGACTTTTTTACCGCCCATCCACTCGTATACGGCCCGATGTATGTCGCCTGATCATCTAACACCTGTTTGACCGCCTGAATCTTCGGCCATTCTTCCTTTGTTACCTTAATATAATGGTATCCTTTATCATCCTTTAAGAGAATATTATATTTCGGGGTATGTTGCTTGATCAAACTACATTCTAGGATTAATGCTTCAAACTCACTGTCTGTCAAAATATATTCAAAATCAGCAACCTGTGATACCATCTTTTTTACTTTTTCAGGATGGTTTCTGGAAGATCCAAAATATTGGCTAACTCGGTTTTTAAGCGTCTTCGACTTTCCAATATAAATGATATTCCTCGCCGCATTATGCATCAAATAGACTCCTGGCGTCTCAGGAAGTCGCATCGCCTTTTCTCTTAATTTTGATTTTGTATTTTCCATATAATTGAAACCTCCTTTCTAAAAACAAAAAACACCGCCATCGGCGGTGCCTATTTTTAGATTCTATTCTGTAAATCCTGACTGCACAAGTTTAACTAAATTCTCTACAGAGTCTTGTTCATCAGCTCCATCAGCAATAATTTTAATCGTAGTACCTCCAACAATTCCGAGTGAAAGAACGCCGAGCAGGCTCTTTGCATTTACTCTTCTCTCTTCCTTTTCAACCCAAATAGATGATTTAAACTCATTCGCCTTTTGGATGAAAAAGGTTGCCGGGCGAGCATGTAGACCAACCTGATTCTGAACCATTACATCTTTAACGTACATTGTATACCCTCTCCTACCATCATTCAATCTCAAACATATTCTATCAATAATACCTATGCGATCTTTTCGTACAACAGGCATCCTTCAAAGTTATTGGTTTTATTATAGCACAATTAGAATCGTCGTCAATAAAAAGAATCTATTTTCGGCTTGATTCACGATTTCAAAGGAAAAGAAAAACAATATCATTGTGCAAAACAACATAAATGTTGAAAACTTTTGTGATCCCCTACGATTTCATTTCTATTTTAACAAAATTTTATCATAATATTTATACAAAATAAAAATTTTCTCTTCAAAAGCACACTTTCTAGTCTTCATGTGAAAATGCTAGATTTCTTTTTACCTTATAAAAAATTTTAATCAATCAAAATATGTATCACTCAATCTTTTCAATTGAATGATGCAGATGGTCTTTCACTATTTCCTGATCTTCTTGGTTAAGTTCCAACCTTTTAAGCAAGTCCGGTCTCTGCCGTGCAGTCCTCATTAAGGACTGTCGACGTCTCCATTTTAGAATATTCGCATGATGACCCGACAACAAAACCTCCGGAACCTCCCGGCCCCGCCAAACTGCCGGTCTCGTATACTGCGGATATTCAAGCAATCCATGATAATGACTCTCATCGAGAAAACATTCCTCACTTGACAAAACACCAGGGACTAAACGACTGATGGCATCAGCCAGAATAAGTGCTGGAAGCTCTCCACCTGTCAAAACATAGTCGCCAATAGAAATCTGTTCATCCACAAATTCGTCGAGAAAGCGTTCATCAACTCCTTCATAATGACCACACAAAATTGCGATATGGTCATACGACGCCAACGTTTTTACTTTCTGCTGCGTCAGCTTTTCTCCTTGGGGAGACATATAGATCAGTCTTGGTCTATTTTCGCTTTGTCTGCATATATCCTCAAAACAGGTGGCAATCGGTTCTGCGAGCAATAACATGCCCTTTCCCCCACCATACGGTGCGTCATCCACTCTGTTATGTTTATCATATGCATAATCTCGAATATGGTGACAATATACTTCAAGCACTCCCTTTTTTTGTGCCCTTCCAATAATACTCTCACTCATCACGGTCCTGCAAAGCTCCGGAAATAAAGTCAGTATATCAATCCGCATCACGGATCATCCCCTCAATTGGGCGGATTTTCATGATGTTTTCTTGAAGATTCGTTTCTACCACGATCTCAGAGACGCCAGGAATCAAATACTCCTTTTTTTCATCTGAAGTAATTTGATAAACATCGTTGGCCCCTGTTTGAAAAACATCCGTAATAATCCCGTATTTTTCCCCTGTATCGATGTCAACTACGCAAAGTCCAATTAAATCTTGAAGAAAATAAGTTCCTTTCTCGAGTTCTGCATCTTCTCTGTCGATAAAAAGAATAATTCCTCTCAACTGCTGCGCCAATTCGATCGTATCGATCCCATCTAAAGTTAAAAGAACCATGTTTTTCTGAACCGCCGTACGCTTTACTTTATAGCTTGTCAATCCATCCTCTGTATAAAGCGTTTGAAACCGGCAGAGAAACTCCGGGCTATTGCACCAGGGTTCCACACGTAATTGCCCTTTCAACCCATGAGTACTAACAATTTTTCCGATCTCTAAATACCGCCTCATATCCATTCCCTTCATACTAAATCGGTTCTGATAAAATACTAGGGGCGTATTGTTTCAATAATACGTCCCCAGCGTAGGAAATTATCAATCAATTTCTACTGAAACTTTGCAGTCTTTTCTAACTGCTGCTGCACGCATAATTAAGCGAATTGCTTTTGCAATGCGGCCTTGTTTTCCAATGACTCTACCCATATCATTCTCGGCAACATGAAGATGGTATACAATTATTCCTTCTTCATTTGGCTCATCAACACTAATTTCTACTGCATCAGGCTCTTCTACCAATCCGCGGGCGATCACTTCTAGTAATTCCTTCAACCTAAACACCTCCGGCTACTAAAGTACATTATTTTTTTGAAATAACGCTTTTACAGTATCTGTTGGCTGCGCGCCGTTTTGAATCCATTTCTTTGCCTTTTCAGCATCTACTTTAACCACAGATGGCTCTTCCATAGGATTGTAGTAACCAATCTCTTCGATGAAACGGCCATCACGAGGATATCTCGAATCCGCAACAACAATACGGTAGAAAGGAGCTTTTTTTGCGCCCATACGGCGAAGTCTAATTTTAACTGCCATAAGTAAATTCACCTCCAAAAATTCTATATCTATTTTCACCGAAGGGAATTCCTCCGGATGAATACAACTTAAAACGGAAATCCACCGGGCATCGAATCCATACCGGGAAGAATTCGTTTTTTGTTACGTTTTTTTCCCTTAGATTTCATTTGTTTCATCATCTTCTGCATCTGTTCAAACCGCTTGATCAAACGGTTGACATCCTCAACCTGCATACCTGACCCCGCGGCGATCCTACGTTTTCTTGATAAATTGATCAGCGAAGGCTTTTCTCTCTCCTGTGGAGTCATCGATAAAATAATCGCACAGATCCGATCGATCTGCCGATCGTCAATATCAACATCCTGGATTTTCTTATCTATCCCTGGTAACTTTCCTAAAACAGATTTAAGCGGTCCCATTTTCTTAACCTGCTCAAACTGATCAAGCAGATCGTTAAAATCAAGTTTGCTTTCGACCATTTTTTTGGCCATTTGCGCGGCTTTTTTCTCGTCTATTTTGCTTTGGGCATCTTCAATCAAACTGAGCATATCGCCCATCCCTAAAATTCTTGACGCCATTCTGTCGGGGTGGAACACCTCGAGATCCTCGAGTTTTTCCCCTGTTCCGGAATATTTAATAGGCTTACCTGTTACCGCTTTTACAGACAGCGCCGCCCCGCCTCTTGTATCGCCGTCGAGCTTTGTTAAGATCACACCTGAAATATCAAGCAGATCATCAAATGATTTCGCTACATTGACGGCGTCCTGCCCCGTCATTGCATCGATAACCAGCAAAATCTCGTTTGGCTCTACCGCTTTTTTGATGTTCTTCAATTCATCCATCAATTCTTCATCGATATGAAGCCGGCCCGCTGTATCTAAAATAACAATATCATTTCCATGATCCTTTGCATGTGCAATCGCCTTTTTCGTAATTTTAACAGGATCTCCATTTCCCATTTCAAATACAGGAACACCAGCTTTTGATCCAACAACTTGTAACTGCGTAATTGCAGCAGGACGATAAACGTCACAAGCAACAAGAAGCGGACGGTGCCCTTTCTTTTTTAACAACATCGCAAGTTTTCCCGCGTGAGTCGTTTTACCGGATCCCTGTAGCCCACAGAGCATGAAAACCGCCGGTGGTTTCGATGGCATCGAAAGCTTCGACTGCTCGGAACCCATCAGTTCTGTCAATTCTTCATTTACAATCTTAATCACCATCTGCGCGGGGGTTAAGCTCTCCATTACTTCAGATCCAATCGCACGCTCTGTGATCTTTTTTGTAAAATTCTTGGCAACTTTATAATTTACATCCGCCTCTAGTAGCGCAAGACGGACTTCTCTCATCGCATCTTTCACGTCCGCTTCCGAAAGCTTTCCCTTAGATTTCAGCTTTTTAAAAGCATTCGATAGTTTTTCCGACAGATTCTCAAAGGCCATCCTTTCTCACCCTTTCACTCGGCTACTCAAACAATTTTTGTACCGTTTCTTCTATAATCATTACTTGATTCTGCAGTTCTTTTGAACAAACAATATTGTTGTTATATTCTTTTATTTTTCGCGCTGACTCTAAAATCGTCTCAAGCCCATTGTGCATTTCATGAAAACGTTTAGCAAGACCTAACCGCTCTTCCATTTCATAAAGAAGAGATTCAGCGCGTTTGATTGCGTCACGGACACCCTGCCTTGTAATCCCCTGATTCTGCGCGATCTCTGAAAGAGATAAATCTTCATTATAATAATACTCGATCGCCTCACGCTGCTTTTCTGTCAGCATCTCACCGTAAAAATCCAAAAGAAAGGAAAACGCTAGATTCTTTGCCAAAATGGATTCCTCCCTTTTATGTAAAGTCTTTAGCTTTACAGCAATTGCAATTATACAATAAATCATTTTCTTTGTCAACTGCTGATTTTTAGTCTCATTATTTCAATTGCGTGACTCTGATTTGGTTAAAATACAGATGAAAGAGCACTTACTTATTTCATTAGGTATAAAAAACCAAAAGATTAGTTGTCGTTCTATTTCTGCTGTACTTGTAGTCATACCAGAAGTCATTTAACATCCTATAATGAATCGAGAGCGCAAGCGTTCTATCCGTTTGCGCTCTCTTGTCTGCTCTAACAGCAAGGATAAGGAAAACCGTCAAGGATGCGGAAGCGTCTATTTTATCCTTGATCGCTTTTTCTGGACTTGCCATATATTATTTCTTAAATTGAAACTTAACCAATGCCTTAATCAACTTTTTCTGTAAACGTTCTTGGATATCACCGTTAGGCTTCTATATTTTATTCTAGACATAAACATACAGACGTAAAAACAATGTCTTTTACTATCCGTTGGAGGGTTGTATGAAAATGAGTTACATTACCGAATAACGCAGAATTGTTTTGAGTTTGTCTTTTTCTACTCTATTGGCATTATTCAAATATATTTCTCTGTGGAAATCTACAGTATATTTCAAGTTGTTTGCTTTTGCATACTGTTTCATTTTTTCAAAAGAAGCAGGTGCATCATCAAACGGACCAACAGGCAAAATTTCGATATATTCTCCGTTTTGCATAGTATCAAAATACACTTTATTAAATAATAGAGATAGATTTTTTACCTTAATCTCTCCAACGCTGATGTAGCCATTTCTTTGCTAATAAAATCTGGTAATGTATCATTATAGTATACTCCAAATTTTCTTTTGCAAATTCTGCTCCTTTGGATAAGTTCTATACTCCCCCCAAAGGATAGACTGTAAAGTCATAGATGACATCCTCTAAGTGTTTTTAATGCCGAAGCCTTATCCCATAAACTAAGGAAAATAATACCGATACGCGATTAAAAAAGTCTATGTCGTTTGGATTGCCTTTTCCGTCTATCATAATATAATTCTGCTTAGGGATGGTAACTAATGTTGGAGTTGTCTTTGCGCCATATAAATTTTTTGTCCTGCTTTTTCCATTCATATTTCATCAAAACACTTCCTTGATTTGTAAAAAATATACCATATAAAACCTGACACCGATTGCCAAGTTTTATATGGTTTCAAAATCAAACTTAATCTTTCTTTTATCCCCTCAATGAAATTACTTTTTATGGGTATGCACCTATCTATGCTGATCTTATTTTAGTGAGCACATTCAACCCAATTTCCCTCTGACGAATTCTTCAATTGCTTTCGCAACCCCTGAAGTTTTTACGGTAATTGCTCCGTTTTCCATCGTTAATTGGTCGATATCTAGCTGAGTTTCTTGTCCGTCCACTGTAAACTTAAGAACAGAATCGACAAAAAGCGTACAATCCTTTACTCCCGTTTGTTCTGGTAAATCTTTCGCAATTTCTTGCACGACCAGTTTAGAAGGCACTGGTAATTTCCCAATCTTTGTATCAGAAAATGTAATCGCTAAAAGATGGTTTTCATCATCTAATGAAATATCCACTTTACCATTTAACCCTATCGCGATTCCGTGATATGTAACCGGGACATAAATCTTCGCAGAGCCTGGGATTTCTCTTAAATCAAAATAAAATCCTCTTACCGTTGCACCCTTATTTTCCTGATTACTGTTTTTCTCAAGGATATACGCCATAAATCCATTAAGCTCTTCTTGTGTGATCTCTGTTTCTGTTCCAGTTGCAGCAGCGACAACACAATCTGTCAAAAGTGCTGTAGATGGTTCTGCGCTGTATTTCCCTGCATTCTCGTCTTGTACTGCAAAGTAAAAGAGAATTCCTCCTACTGCTGCCAAAACTAAAACAATAATAAGTAGTGTAAAAAGCAGTTTCTTAAAAAAGCCCCCCTTCTTTTTCTCCTGTACAGGCTGATAGGGTCCTCCTTGTGTGCTGGGTTGAACTGTTTTTACTGTCTCTGCCATAAATAATCCTCCCTTTTAAAAATATAATATGGTCTAATTTCCTTCACTCATCCTAAAGAAAGAATAAATTAAGGCTGCCTCTAATGTAGGCTCGACTAGGCCTTTTTCAAGTAACCATGTCAATTCTTTTATATCATGCTGCTTTGATTCAAGAACGTTTTTTTATTTCAATTCTATGATCGTAACCCCCGACTCACCTTCTCCAAATACTCCAAGTCGGAAACTTTTAACCGCTGGATGGTTTTTCAAATGCGCCTGCACCTCTTTGCGAAGCACACCTGTTCCTTTTCCATGAATTACCGTTAATTGGTCAACTCCAGAAAGCTGCGCATGATCAATAAACTGGTCAAGCTCTAAAATCGCCTCCAAGGCAGTCTTTCCTCTGAGATCAAGCTCTGCCTGTACATTCCGGTTCGCTCTACTTTGTACTGCACGCGTCATTCTCTGTGGTGTTGTTTTGGCTGGTTTTTCGTCCAATAACCTTAAATTAGAAACAGGCACTCTTGTTTTAATAATTCCTGCCTGCACCAGCACATGCCCGCTCTGATCTTCTTTTTCAAGAACCGTTGCTTTTTTATCGATATCAAAGATTAAAACAGTATCCCCTACCTTTAGCTTCCTGGGCAACCGGTATTCTCCTTGATTTTTCCTCTCGATCGGATCCACCGTATTTTCTAGCTCGCGGATTCCGGCTTTTAACCTTGTTTTCTCTTCCGCCGACAATTGCTTATTTTTCTTCCTGATCTCTGAAAGTTCTTCTAATAGCGCATCCGTTTGCGCTCGCGTTCGATTAAGGAGTTCTCTTGCTTTTCTTTTGGCTTGCTCAATCTCATTTTGCGCTTGTTTTCTGATTTTTTCGCTCTCTTCTTTTGCTTTTTGCCCTGCTTTTCTTGCTTCAGCTGAAAGTGCTTGCACCTGTTCTCTTTCTTGTTCAAGTTCTTGTCTCGTTCTTTCTAGCTTGGAAACAATCTCTTCAAATTGATTTTTTTCAGCTGATACAAACCGCTTCGCTTTTTCTACTGTTTGAGCATTAAGCCCCAACCGCTTTGAAATTGCAAAGGCATTCGATCGTCCCGGTATCCCGATTCGCAACCGATAGGTCGGTCGCAATGTCTCGACATCAAATTCACAGCACGCATTTTCTACTTTCTCTGTTTTGAGTGCGTACTCTTTGAGTTCAGCATAATGGGTCGTTGCAACAATCTTCGCGCATTTTTCTCTGAGCGACTCCAGAATCGCCATCGCAAGCCCTGCCCCTTCAACGGGATCTGTTCCAGCGCCCAGCTCATCAAGCAGTACCAAACTGCCACTGTCTGCCTGTTTCATGATATCAATTATATTGATCATATGTGAAGAAAATGTTGACAATGATTGTTCAATACTTTGTTCATCCCCAATATCGGATAAAATACAATTAAAAACCGAAAGTTCACTTTCTTCTCCAGCAGGAATCAACATCCCGCACATCGCCATCAACGTCAAAAGCCCAATTGTTTTCAACGTTACCGTTTTTCCACCGGTATTTGGCCCTGTGATGACGAGCGTATCAAATTCTGTTCCCAGCATAATATCGATCGGAACAATTTTATCCTTGTCTATTAATGGATGCCGCGCTTTTTTTAATACAATCCTTCCATTTTCATTCATCCTCGGCAGTGTCGCTTTCATCCTATATGCAAGGTTCGCCTTTGCAAATACTAAGTCGAGTGCAATCGCGGCGTGGTATCCGTTGATCATCGATTCTGCAAAATTGCCTGCTTCTCCCGACAAAGCAAATAAAACACGCTCGATTTCTGCTGTTTCTTTCGATTGCAGCACCTTGATCTCATTGTTGATTGCAACAACTGACATCGGTTCTATAAACACCGTCGACCCGCTCGAGGAAGTATCATGCACCAGTCCTGCTACCTCGCCGCGGTATTCCGATTTAACCGGAACAACAAATCTGCCTTCCCGCATCGTAATAATCGGATCCTGCAAAAACTTTTGATAGGTCGACGAATGGATTATTTTATCGAGCTGTTGCCTGACTTTTGCACAGGAAACTTTGATTTTTCTGCGGATCGTTGAAAGTTCCGGTGATGCATTGTCTGCCATTTCCTCTTCCGAGACAATCGACATCTGTATCTTCTCTTCGAAATATTTGTTCGCATGAATCGATTCAAAATAAAAATCGAGCGACGTTTTGATTCCCTCGGATCTATTTCTCCACTCCTTTAAAGACCGAAATACACGAAGTGCTTCCCCAATCTTGAGAAGTTCTCCCATTGTAAGCATCCCACCGGACTGCGCACGGACCAAAAAATGTTCAATCGGTTTCATCCTTCCAAAAAAAGGGCTCCCAAACCGCCCAACCAACATATGGGCCTCAGAGGTCTTCTGAAGATTTTTCTCTGCTTCTTCAAAAGAATAATACGGAACCATCTGCATCGCTTTTTCCTTTGTTTCCTCGCAAGATGCTTCTTCCGACAGCATCTTTAAAATCTTAGGAAGCTCGAGCGTTGTTTCATGTTTGTTTAACTGTCTCATAAATCCTTTATGTCTGTTTTTCTCAAAGTATGAAAAATACAAAACCGTTTTTCACCTCTTCTCTTTTCACGTTGTATTTTGATTATTCTAACATATTTGATGATAAAATTCCAAGGTTTTAAATCTTTTTTCGGCTCTGGCTACAACATACTGTTCTGTGGCCTCGGAAAGTTTAGCTCGCGCTACTTCAGAAAGAGTAAATGAAAATATTTTAGAAAACTCTGCATAGATTGTGTGCCGTAAAGCAGTTACCGCTCCTAGGTCGAGAAGAATCTTCTTCGCTTCATAAGTAGGACAACAGTCTTTACAGTATAGCAAACCTTGATAAGGCAAAAAAAACATTTCATGTGCTTCATACTGTCCACACTTTTTACAACCTATCAAATCCGGCATATATCCTGCCATTGCTAACATACGCATTTCTACAATCGGTTTAATTAAACTAGGGGCCATCTTATCGTTGGCCAGAAAATAAAGTGCATTGAGTAGCAAACGCAAAAAGTCCCCGGCTTCGGCCTGTTCTGGTGCGAAAGCAAGGGTCAGTTCACAAAAGTATTGCGCAAGAGATAATTTTTCAACTGCAAATCGCAGCGAGAAAAAAATCTCTTCCGCCTCTGCATCATTGATGATATATTTATCTCGTCCTTTATATAGGACAAGGCGGGAATAAGAAAGAAGCTGCGTTGCCACAGCATTTTTGTTTTTTAATTTTTTGGCGCCTGGCACAAAGGCTCGGATAATCCCTTCGTCCCTTGTTAAAATCGTAATCAATCGATCATTTTCTCCGATATTCTGCTCCATAATGACCAAACCGTCGGTATTGATCAGCATTGTTCACGTCCTCCTGTGGTTCATGGGTACAGCTCGTCTTGATTTTACTATAAATCAGATAATCTTCTACTCGTCCTGAACTTACAAAGTTTGTCCACGCCGTTATTTCGTCCATTCTCTTCTCCCCCGTTTCATAAAAACACCATATAATCAGTATTTACTATTATAGATGAGATATAGAATGTAAAATGTAGAAGTTTATCTGCTATTTTTTGTGTCGTTTGCTTATAAATCAAAATCGCTTTCGCGATACCCAAGGCTTCTTAATAATTGATCTCGGTTTCTCCAATCTTCTTTTACCTTAACCCAAAGCTGTAAATTAATCTTGCAGCAAAAGAAATTTTCCATATCTTCTCTTGCACATCGTCCGACTCGTTTTAAAACAGAGCCATTCTTTCCAATTATAATCCCTTTGTGACTCTCTTTTTCACAGAAAATGACCGCGTCGATATCCATAATTTCAGGCTGATTTTTTCTTTGTTTCATTCGTTCAATTGAAACCGCAATCCCATGCGGAACTTCTTGGTTGAGAAATCGTAGCAGCTTTTCGCGAATGATCTCCGATGCCAAAACCCGTTCCGGTTGATCTGTGATCGTATCATCTGGGAAAAAATGTTCCGACGGATAGGTTAGTTTTTTTAATTCTTCTTCTAACGTTTCCGTTCCCTCCTGCAGCTTTGCTGAAATAGGAACAATTGCTTCGAATGCAAACAGTTTCGAAAGATTGGAAATCTGATCCATTAAAATTGTTTTATCAGAAAGCAAATCAATTTTATTAATTACCAAAACAGCAGGAAGCGAAAGTTCTTTTAGTTTTTCGATCAGCTGGATCTCTTCTTTTGATACCTGCTTCCCTGCTTCCACTACAAGTATACAAGCGTCTACCCCTCCAATCGATTCATGGATCGATTTCACCATATATTGTCCCAAATGTGTCTTAGGATGATGGAGTCCTGGTGTATCAATAAACACGATCTGCGTCTCATTTTTTGTCAATATCCCCATGATCCTTGTTCTCGTCGTTTGCGGTTTATTGGATACGATCGCTATCTTTTCCTTGAGTAATGCATTGAGCAAAGACGATTTACCA